>BDSW01000301.1 GCA_002898175.1 bacterium BMS3Abin04 | reverse complement strand
CCGTCTGAATCCTGTTCGAGCCGGATTGGTTCGTAAACCGATAGATCGGAAGTATTCAAGTTATGGTGATTATATTAGCATGAATAAATCTGAGTATTTAGATACTGATATTATTCTTGATAAAATTAATAATTATGCAGAGTTTGTTAATTCTTATCAAGAGGAGCAAAATTATTTTATAAAAGATATGCTGTTTAAATAAAAACTAAGAAATTAAAAAATCCAACTTTCAAGAAGCCCAACTTTTTTGAAAAGTTGGGCTTCTCTACACTGTAAATTTTAGTCTTATAAAATGAATTGTTTTTTGTTATTTTTATTGGGAAAATTGTTCCATTAAAAAATTCAAATAACATGGATGAAAATAATAATTTATTAACTCCGCAAAGTATAATTGAATTATCAACATCGTATCGCAATAGCCGAATTTTACTAACCGCGATTGAGTTTAATCTATTTACAAAATTGAATGGTAAGCTTAAAACCTCTAAGGAAATTGCTGATTTACTTCTTACCGACCAGAATGCAACCGATAGATTCCTGAATGCACTATGTGCTTTGGGATTTCTTAGAAAAGTAAAAGATAAGTTTTACAATACGAATGAATCTTCACAATATTTAGTTAAAGGGAAGCCAAATTATCTGGGAACATTAGAGCACAATGTATTTTTATGGAAATCTTGGAATACGCTAACGGATGCCGTCAAAGAAGGAAAATCAGTTATAATTAGGAATAAGGAAAACAAAGATTGGACGGAAGCATTCATAGCAGCAATGCATTCACGGGCTAAAAAACAAGCCGGTATAATTCCTTATCTTATTGATTTATCAAATACCGGAACCGTTCTTGATGTGGGCGGAGGATCCGGAATATTTTCAATGGGTTTGGTGAAGGCTAAAGAAGGTCTGATTGCAACGGTATTTGATTTACCGGATGTAATTCCGCTTACCGAAAAGTATATTAAAAACGAAGGTTTGGAAAATAGAATTAAAACGATTGCCGGTAACTATCTTGTTGATGATTTCCCCGGAAAATTTGATTTGATTTTTTTATCTGCAATAATTCATAGTAATTCACCTGAAGACAATTTATCATTAATTAAAAAATGTACAGAAAGTCTTAACAGGAACGGGCAGCTTGTTATTAAAGATTTTATTATGAACGAAAACAGAATTGAGCCGGAGAACGGAGCTCTTTTTGCTCTTAATATGCTCGTTAATACAATGGCCGGTGATACTTATACCGAAAAAGAAGTTACCGGTTGGATGATTGAATCGGGATTGTCTAAAATTACTCGAAAAAATACAAGTTTCGGCAGTTCTTTAATAATTGGGTACAATTCAGAGTCCAATATTTCGTAAAACAGATTAGTAATCTGTCATGCAAGAATTCCATTTACAAATCATTTAGAGTGTTTTTTTATACACAATATAGTGTGAATTAAAATAAATTTTGTTCCTGAACCCTCAATAATTGGGAAGAAACAGGTTGAAAAATTCTAAATAAATCAGCATTGTCATTTACTTTACTTTTTAAACCAAGTCTTATGCATAAACTTAGTATATAAAATTAACGTTACTTGTAATTGAGAAATTAACAAAGAGATTGAAGTGAAAAAAATATTTATTATTCTGTTATTTGTTATTGGTTCTACAAATGCAAAAGACAAAAGTTTAAAAGCGTTTTTTGATCATTCTTTGTTTAATAAACTTTTAAGCGAAAATGTAAACACAGCCGGAATGATTCATTACAAGGCATTCATGAAAAGTGAAAATTTTGAAAAGTATTTAACAAGCTTAACAAATGCCGATATTAAAAATTTACATAAAGATGCTAAACTTGCTTTCTTTATAAATGCATACAATGCTTTTGTGATTAAAAATGTAATTGATCATTGGGGAATTTTATCTCCTATGGATGTGAAAGGATTTTTTGATAAAATCAAATTTAACCTTGCCGGAGAGAATTTAACCTTAAATGAGATAGAATACGAAAGGACACTTAAAATTGAACCCGCACTCTCACATTTCGGATTAGTCTGCGGTGCAATGAGTTGTCCTAAACTTTTACCGAAAGCATATTCCGGTAAAACCGTAATTGCTCAATTGGAGAAAAACGGGAAAGATTTTCTATCTGATCCGTATAAAAATCGTCTGGATAAATTAAATAAAGTTCTATATTTATCCTCAATATTTAAATGGTTTAATAATTTATTTGAGAAAAGATATGGTTCATTAGTAAATACAGCAAAACATTTTGCTTCGGACGAGAATAGAAAATTTTTAGAGAACAATAAAATTGAAATTAAATTTTTACTGTACAACTGGAAATTAAATAAACAGTAGTATCCATATTCATAAGCGGAAAGGAATAAATCTTGCCAAATCGTAAGACATGGTTATTAATTTTAATTATTGTTGTTCTTAACCAAGTAATCTTCCCGCAGTCAAATATCAAAAGACTAAAATCACAAATTAATTTGTTTTACCGCTGCGATGTTGTTGGTGAGAAAATAAACTATTCCGAGATCTTATTGAACAAATCGCAATTAGACGACATTGTAAAAAAAATTGCGGCCCTTAACCTTGAATCATTTTCCGGAAATGAAGAAAAAGCTTATTGGATTAATCTTTATAACCTGCTTGTTATAAAGTCTATTGTTGAAAATTATCCGGTTAATTCACCGTTGGATATTAACGGAATGTTCAATTCAATTAAACATAAAGTTGGGAAAGAAGAATTAACATTAAACGAAATTGAAAAAGATAAGCTGATACGTAAATTTCAAGATCCCGGAATTCACTTTGCTATTGTATGCGAAGCCGTTAGTTGTCCGCCAATAATAGATAAAGCTTATGAAGCTTCCAATCTGAACAATCAACTTGACGAACGGGCAAAAGCCGTTATCAACAATTCAAAACATGTAAAGGTGAATTACGACGATAAAACCGTTCACTTAAATGAAATATTTAAATGGTATAAAAATGATTTTGTAAAAAAGAAAGGATCAATTTTAAGCTTTATCAATCAATATCGTATTCATAAGATCCCGGATGATTTTACGATTAAGTATATAACTTACAATTGGGAATTAAACGATTATAATTCCAACGAAAAACTTACTGAACATTCTTTGCTGCAAGCTTATACTCCTTCGGCTTTGTTCAACAAAGGCGAATATGAATTGAAGGTATTCAATAATCTATATACTCAAACTGCTTTCTTCAATGATGGAAACGAAAAAATTGATTTGAATACCATAAGTACATTCTTTACAAGTTCGGTTTCGTTTTTGTATGGTTATCCAAACAAATTAAATATAGGTGTGGAGTTTTGGATAAAATCCGTTCGTAATGATTATACCGGTTCATCACCATTTCCTTTATTTAATTTTGAATCGAAAAGTTTCGGCAGAACTGTGCTTAGTCACATCGGGCCGAAAATAAAGTTTGCTCCATTCAATAAAGGGTTGCTTAGAAAAGCATCAATTCAAAGTACGTTTCTTATTCCAATTGCCCGAGATTTGGAGGGAACAAACAATTCACCTTTTGTTGCATATGATCCCTTTATATTCCTAAATCAATTTTATTACGATACGGAAATTACCAGTAAATTTTCCTTTTTCAGTGAAATAGCCGCTTGGTATAGAATCGATAGAAACTTTAACGGAAAGAGTAACCGGTTTGAGCTGCCGGTTAAATTATTTATCAGTTGGTATCCTACAGATATGTTAACTATATATGCTTCTAATGAATTTGCATATCAATGGTAAAGCCGCTTTACAGGATACTATTTGCAAGGTGGATTGGGATTAAAATATCAATTGTTCCTGTTTTTAGAACTGGAAACATTATTAACCGGTTTTTATTTCGGGCAGAATTCGGGAGCCGGCAGTACAGTGAATTTCGGTTTCAGAATTATTAATTAATAAGTTTTGAACTTATTTACAGTAACGATATAAACGATACATTTTCTAAAAAATAAATAGGCAATAAAAATGAGTTTCATTTCGAAATACTTTAATTGGCTACAGAAAGATGCTCCTACGGGAGAGGTAGAAAAATATCCTGTGATTAACGAGAACGGCGAAACGTCCGTAAAAGGAATTTATATTGTTGGTGATTTGACGGGAATACCTTTGCTGAAATTAGCTGCGGAATCGGGTGCAAAATTGATTAAGTATTTAATGGAAGATGAACAATTCAAAAAAGTAAGAGAATCGAATAACGATAATGAAATTTATGATTTGATAATTGTCGGGGCTGGTCCCGCCGGAATTGCTGCCGGTATAGAAGCAAAAAAAAATAATTTAATATTTAAAATATTAGAATCTTCACAAAAGTTTAATACTATAATAAATTTTCCGAAAGGAAAACCAATAATAGCAGCACCGGAAGTTTATGAACAGCAATCCGAGTTGAAAATTCATGGCGGTATCAAGGAATCGTTGCTTGAAGAACTTAAACAGCAAATTGAAAAAGTTGATTTGCCGATTCATGAAGAAGTAATGGTTGAGAAAATTGAAAAGAAAAATAATCATTTTGAACTGATTACTAAGAAAGGAAATTTTAAAACTCTACGGGTTATTTTAGCTATTGGTAAATCGGGGAATGCAAGAATGCTTAAAGTTCCGGGTGAGAATCTACCCAAAGTCTACAACCGATTGATTGATCCGGCTGATACTAAAGGTCAAAAAGTACTTGTAGTTGGCGGAGGAGACTCAGCTTTGGAAACGGCAATTGCTACGACGGAATATGCAGAATCGGTTACTGTATCTTATCGAAAACCGGTATTCTCAAAAGCAAAAGAAGCGAATGTTAAGAAACTTAATAGTTTAGTTAAAGAGGGTAAAGTTAAATTATTAATGGAAACAAACGTAAAAGAGATTAGAGAAAACAGCGTGATTGTTGTCGATAAGAATAAACAAGAAATTGAAATTGAAAATTCAATGATCTTCACAATGATAGGAAGAGAATTACCGCTCGCATTTTTTAAACGCAGTGGAATTAAAATGGAAGGTGAATGGACGCTTATTACTAAACTTCAATTTCTTATGCTAATTCTTTTTGGCGGAGTAGTTTATTTCGGAAAGAGCAGCGCTGAAGTATATCAAAAAATGTTCGGCAAGATTGATTCTTTCGGAGATGCATTTTCTTATTTAGTTAAAGGTGAGTTCTGGTCAAAGTTTTTTCATTTACCATCTGTGTTGCTTTCTGTAATATTTTCTGATAAAATTCGAGTTTGGTCAATTGACAAATATATTAATGCATTTTTAGCATATATTATTTTTATTGCCGCAGTACTTCTCGGAGCTTATCTCTTAGTAAAGTTCATCAAAGATAATTATAAAACATTTTCACTTAATTGGCTGACTTTTAAGTACGCTTATTTTGTTTTTATAGGAATATTTTTTCTCGTAATATTTTTCGGCGGCAGATATTTCGGCGTAACTTTATTCGGCAAATCTCAAACTTTTTATTATACAGCGCTTTATTCCCTTACGATACTCATATTCGGGCTGAGAAGGATTAAAGTTAAACCAACTCGTTATATTAAAAGGCAAACTTGGATTTTAATGTTAATTCAAATATTTGCTCTTTTTCTATTGCCGGAATTTATCTTTCCTTACCTTGGAAGTGTTGGTGCTTTGGGTGGACAGGATGGTTTTATTATGGCTCAAGTATTTCCAAGTGGAAATTGGGCGGGAGCCATGCCCAGTTATTGGCGTTCATACGGTTTTATTCTTGCTTGGCCCTTGAACCTCTTTAATTTATATAACGGGGATATTACAACTTTTTGGTTGGTTTTTAGTTTGGTTCAAACATTCGTAATAATTCCGTACATTGTTTACCGCTGGGGCAAAGGAGCTTATTGCGGGTGGATTTGTTCTTGCGGAGCTATGGCAGAAACATTAGGCGACGAATATCGAACACTAGCGCCACACGGTGCTAAACCAAAAAGATTAGAAAATATTGCTCAGTGGGTTTTGCTGGCTGCATTTTTAGTTACAGCTCTTAAGCTTTTAAGTGTTGTTTATAATGTGGAAATTCCACTAATAAACGAAAATATAAGTTACACTTCAGATTTCTTACACAATTTTTATTATGTAGCAATTGATATTATTTTTGCCGGGGTGCTTGGCATAGGAGTTTACTTTTTCTTATCCGGTAGAATTTGGTGTAGATTCGGGTGCCCGCTGGCAGCATTGATGCACATTTATTCGAAATTCTCACGCTATAGAATATTCGCAGAAAAGGAAAAATGTATCTCTTGTAATATTTGCACAAAAGTATGTCACATGGGAATTGACGTCATGAATTATGCGAATAAAGGAATTCCGATGAACGACGTCGAGTGTGTCAGATGTTCCGCTTGCATCGTGAATTGCCCGACAGACGTATTGTCGTTCGGATTTTTGCCTAAATCGGATATTAATAATACTTCTTATAAAGAAAAAGGAATTCCATTTATTAAAGCCGGTGATTGGAGAAGAGGTTTATAATTAAATAGAACAAAATGAAGATAATAGGATACAGGAGAATTAAATGAAGATAGGATTTGTTGGACTTGGTAAAATGGGTGCAAATATGGTATCGAGATTAAGCAATAATAATCACGAAATTATTGTGTATGATAGATCTCAAGATGCAATAGACAAAGCAGTTAAAAATGGCGTTGTAGCTTCGGATTCGTTTGAAGACATGGTAAATAAATTACCTGGGAGAAAAATTATCTGGCTAATGATTCCTGCCGGGAAACCTGTTGAAGAAACAGTTAGAAATTTGGAAAACATCTTGAACAAAGATGATATAATTATTGATGGCGGTAATTCATTTTGGAAAGATACGATTGAAAGAGGTAAACGGCTTGCAGAAAAAGGAATTAAGTATTTGGATTGCGGTGTAAGCGGTGGAGTTTGGGGCTTGGAAAACGGCTATGGCTTAATGTCCGGCGGTGAAAAGGAATCTTCCGAATATATTTATCCGATATTTGAAGCATTAGCGCCTGAAGGAGGATATGTTTATTGCGGGGAATCCGGTTCGGGGCATTTTGTTAAAATGGTTCACAACGGAATTGAATATGGAATGATGCAATCTTATGCAGAAGGGTTTGAAATAATGGAAAAATCTCCTTTTGATTTGGACTTAACTAAAATTGGTGAAGCATGGCAATACGGAACTATAATCCGCTCTTGGCTTTTGGAATTAGCCGTATTAGCATTTAAAGAAGATCCAAAGTTGGATAGAATAAAAGGATACGTTTCCGATAGCGGGGAAGGCAGAGGGACAATTCAAGCTGCTATCGATTTGGACGTCCCGGCTCATGTAATAACTGCAGCATTGTTTAACAGGTTTCAATCAAGGCAGGAAGACTCTTTTGCAATGAAAGTGCTGGCTGCTTTAAGAAATCAGTTCGGCGGTCATGCAGTTAAAACCAAGGAGAATTAAATGACAAAAACTGAAAGCCAGGTACTGGTGATTTTTGGAGCTTCCGGCGATTTAACTAAACGGAAATTACTTCCGGCATTATATGATCTATACAAACAAAATATGCTGCCTCAGTTTTTTGCCATTCTCGGAGTTAGCCGCACTAATTATACCGATTTTCAATTCCGCGATAAAATGCACTCTTCAATTATTGATTATGGGAAGTATGGTATTGAAGATGTTAGCAAAATAAAAAAGTTTGTTAATAACGTATTTTATCAACCGATTGATACTAACTCGCCTGAAGCTTACGGCGAACTTAAGAATCGATTAAAAAAGCTTACCGATAAGTTGGGAATTAGATCGAACTTTATATACTATTTATCTACCCCGCCGAGTTTGTACGGAACAATACCGCAATTTTTAGCGGAGCGCGGGTTAAACAAACAAGAAAACGGGTGGAAACGATTGATAGTTGAGAAGCCGTTTGGATATAACTTAGAATCGGCTTTGGATTTGAATAAAAAACTGTTGAGTAATTGGGAAGAGGATCAGATTTACAGAATAGACCACTATTTGGGCAAAGAAACCGTTCAAAACCTTCTCGTTACAAGATTTTCCAACGGTATATTCGAACCGCTGTGGAATAGAAACTATGTCCATCATGTAGAAGTTACCGGAGCCGAAAGTATTGGAGTAGAAAACCGAGGCGGTTATTACGAAGGTTCCGGTGCATTGCGCGATATGATTCAAAATCATCTTTTACAAGTTGTAAGTTTAGTTGCTATGGAACCGCCTTCATCAATTGATTCAACTGCCATAAGAAACGAAACTCTCAAAGTTTTTCAGTCTTTAAGAAGAATCAAAGAAGAAGAAGTTAAAAACGTTACTATAAGAGGTCAGTACACATCCTCGGTTATCAAAGATGAAAAAATATTGGGTTACCGTGAAGAAAAGGGTGTTAATCTCAATTCAAAAACAGAAACTTATGCAGCTGTAAAATTTTATATCGATAATTGGAGATGGGGCGGAGTTCCGTTTTATGTCCGGACCGGGAAAAGACTGCCGACAAGAGTCAGTGAAGTAGTCCTTCATTTTAAACCTACACCGCATTATTTATTCAGCCAAACCGAAGTGTGCGACTCCTGTAACCAACTTGTAATTCGAATCCAGCCAGATGAAGGAATTTTAATTAAATTCGGCATGAAAATTCCGGGAGCAGGCTTTGAAGTTAAAAACGTAAATATGGATTTCCACTATTCCGATCTTTCAAATATACGTTTACCAAACGCTTACGAACGTTTATTGTTGGATTGCATGCAAGGCGACTCAACTTTATTTGCGCGCGGAGATGCGGTTATTGAAGCATGGAAATTCCTTGCTCCGGTTCAAAAAGTATGGGAGCATGATCCAAATATGCCCATTTACGGCTATCCGGCGGGAACTTGGGGACCTGAATACGCTGATGGTTTAATTCAGGAAAAAGAAATGACTTGGCGGTATCCGTGTAAAAATTTAACCGGCGACGGATTATACTGTGAGCTGTAATTGAGTACTAACAAATATCTTAAGTATTCATATGAAAAAATCAAATTTATATAACAATAGTCAAAAGATAAATGTTTTTAGCGATACCGATATTTTAGTAAGAAAATTTTCATTAAAATTTAAAAATGATTCCGATAAAGTATTTAATGAAAATAGGAAATATTTTGTGGCGCTTTCAGGCGGGCAAACACCTAAAAAATTATTTAAATATCTAGCTGAAAACTATATCGACAAAATTCATTGGTCAAATGTTCACTTTTTTTGGGGAGACGAACGGTGTGTTCAACTGGATAATTCCGAAAGCAATTATGGAGAAGCCGATAGGTTGCTGTTTTCCAAAATAAATATACCGAAAGAAAATATACATCCGGTTATTTGTGATGGTAATTCCGAAACAGCACGAAAAAAATATGAAGAGGAAATAAAATCAAATCTTTTCAAAAAGAATGACAAACTAGTATTTGATCTAATTATATTAGGAGTAGGAGAAGACGGTCATACAGCTTCAATATTCCCTAATCAATTAAATTTTATTAGCTCAACTAATATCTGTGAAATTGCGCATCATCCCCAAAGTAATCAAGAAAGAATTACTTTAACAGGTCCAGTAATAATGCATGCAAAAAAGATTGTGTTTTTGGTTACGGGCGAAAGTAAATCTGAAATAGTCTGTAAAATTTTAAGAAAGTGTGTAGGATATGATAAATTACCTGCTGCTTTAATTAAACCGGAAAGCGGAATTGTTGAATGGTATTTGGATAGAGAAGCAGCAAAAAAATTATAGTATTGAGAATAAATAAATATATATATATCGATCTATTCTTTATGTTAAAGCGGAGTTTTATTAGTTTTGCATGGAGTAAAAACCTAGTGAATAAAAAAAAATAAAATATTGGAGAGAACATGAATAAATTTGAAGAATTAGCCAGACTTGGGCAGTCGATTTGGTATGATTTTATTAGAAGGGATTTTTTATTAAACGGTGAGTTTAAATCGCTTATTGACCAAGGATTACGCGGTATGACTTCAAATCCTTCCATTTTTGAAAAGGCAATTACGGGTACAAATTTTTACGACGATGATATACTTTCCGTGCTCAATTCAACATCTTCAATCCATGAAATTTACGAAGTGCTGGTAAAAAAGGATATCGGCTTTGCATCCGGTTTGTTAAAACCGGTTTTTGAAAAAACACAAGGTTTGGACGGATATGTTAGTCTGGAAGTAAACCCTTTACTGGCAAGTGAAACAAAAGAAACAATTGATGAAGCTAAAAGATTGTACAGGGAACTTGATAGAAAAAATGTTATGATAAAAGTTCCAGCGACACAGGAAGGACTTTCTGCAGTAAGTGAACTTATTGCTTCGGGAATAAATGTTAATGTAACGTTGATTTTCAGTAAAGAAAATTATATTGATGTGGCAAACGCATATATCAGCGGTTTGGAAGAATTGGATAAACGAGGCGGTGACTTAAGTAAAGTAGCTTCAGTTGCTTCTTTTTTCGTAAGTAGAATTGAAACTGCAGTTGACAAAGAACTGGAAAATGCAGGTGTTAAAGAGTTACAAGGTAAAATTGCCGTGTCTTATTCAAAAACCGTCTACGAAGAATTCTTAAATGTTTTTTCCGGTGATAGATGGGAAGCCTTAACCGCAAAAGGAGCAAACATACAAAGACTTTTATGGGCAAGTACGAGTACGAAAAATCCTTCTTATCGCGATACTTTATACGTTGATGAACTTATCGGTCCGAATACGGTAAATACTGTTCCGCCTTCTACATTAACCGGATTTTTAGACCACGGTACTGTTGAAGTAACTGTTAATAAAAACTTAGAAGAAGCGCACGATAATCTGACTAAATTAAACGCTCTTAAAATTGATATATTGGAAATTACCAATAAGTTGCAAAAAGACGGAGTTGAGTCATTTGCCAAATCGTTTAAAAGTATTATAAGCAGTTTGGAAGAAAAATGTGACTTGTTAAAAAAAAAGTCTAGTGCAATAATTTTTCATCTCGGTGAAAAAGAAAAACCGGTTATAGAAGCTTATAATAAGCTGGTCGATGAAAAAATAGTAAATAGAATTTGGGAAAAAGATTTTACCGTTTGGTCAAATGAACCGACGGAAATATCAAATCGTCTCGGCTGGCTTAATAGTCCCGCTGTAACAAAAGCAGCCCTAAATGATATCATAACGTTTGTTGAATCCGTAAAATCCGATGGATTCACTACAGCTCTTCTAATGGGAATGGGCGGATCGAGTCTTGCACCCGAAGTGTTCAGATTAACATTCGGTGTACAGAATGGTTATCTCGATTTGCATGTCTTAGACAGTACCGCTCCTGCGGTAATATTAAAATATACTAAAGAATTAGATTTGAAAAAGACATTATTTATTATTTCCACCAAGTCAGGCGGAACCATAGAAACACTTTCCTTTATGAAGTATTTCTATAACCTAACCCTTGATAAGCTTGGTAAAGAACAAGCAGGTAAACATTTTACGGCAATCACGGATCCCGGAAGTAAACTTGAAACTATTGCTGCAGAATTGAACTTCAGAAAAATATTTCTTAACGATCCCAATATCGGTGGTAGATTTTCCGCCTTATCTTTCTTTGGAATTGTTCCCGCTGCGCTGATTGGAGTTGATATAGAGCTAATCCTTAAACGTGCCGAAGACGAAGTAAAATCGTTACAAAACAGCGATAAAAATTTAGTCGCATTTCTTGGAGTTAGCTTAGGTGAATTAGCGAATATTAAAATTGATAAGCTTACATTTATTTCTTCACCAGAACTAAAACATTTCCAAAACTGGGTTGAACAGTTAATTGCAGAGAGTACAGGTAAAAACGGAAAGGGTATTTTACCTGTTGTGAATGAAGCATTTCAGGGGAAAGAATTTTACGGTAATGATAGGGTTTTTGTTGTATTAAGCTACAAAGATGATACAAAATTGGATAAAAAAGTTGAATCCCTTATTCTAAACGGTTTCCCGGTAATTGAGATTATACTTAACGCTAAATATGACTTGGGAAGCGAATTTTTAAGATGGGAATTTGCAACTGCAATTACCGGGTGGAGTTTGAAAATTCAACCGTTTGATCAACCAAATGTAGAATCCGCTAAAGTTGCTGCCAGGGAAATGGTTAAAAAATATTTAGAGACCGGTCAACTGCCACGCGAAGAAATTGCTTTATCTGAAAATGGAATTAATATATATGGAAATGTTAACAATAGGGATTTAAAAAGTACATTAAATAATTTCCTTGATAAAGCTAATAATAAAGAGCAACACCATTACATAGTAATTCAAGCGTTTATTACTCCCAATGAAGAAACTGCCCGGTTGTTGAATGATCTTCGTATTAAAATATTACGTAAATATAAAGTTGCAACAGCAGTCGGGTTTGGTCCCCGTTTTCTGCATTCGACCGGTCAACTGCATAAAGGAGATGGAGGAAACGGATTATTTATACAATTCATTGCAGATAATGAAATTGATGCTGCAATTCCGGATAATCCCGGTGAAAGTAAATCCTCCATTACTTTCGGTACTCTAATTCACGCTCAAGCTTCAGGAGACAGAAAGGCTTTACTGGATGCCGGAAGAGAAGTAATAGCTTTCGATTTAGGGACGTCAGTGTTGGAAAACCTGAGATATATTTCCAATTCAATATAATTTCCTTAAATTATAATTTTATTTATTGATTTGGAACCGGTTAATTACCGGTTCCAAATTGATTTATATCACACATCTTTAACATAGCTTCACTATTTTGCTTGCACTATAATTAAAAATGAATAAAAAGAATCCCAACAGCTCAAAAAAAGCTGTTTAATATGAAAAAGATTTTTAATTTTGAATAGCTGAAAAGACTGAGAATGATTTACAATCTTAAAGTTTAATCTTACACAAAAATATTATGGCTAAATTACTAATTATTGACGACGACGAGCAGGTTCGAGAAATTCTTAATGTTAACTTAAAAGAACTCGGGCACAAAGTGTTCCTTGCAAAAAACGGGACGGAAGGACTTTCTCATGTCGAAAAATTTAGCCCCGACCTTGTTATTTGTGATTTAATTATGCCGGATATGAACGGTTTACAAGTTTTGGAAAAAGTAAAAAATTATGAACCTCATATACAAGTAATTTTATTTACGGCATATTACGATATGTCCTCAATAATCAAAGCAATGCAGAAGGGCGCATTTGATTATATCCAAAAACCGCTTGATATGGAGCAGCTGAAAATAAAAATTAATAGAGCATTACAAATTCAATCCGTAAGCGAACAGTTAGAAGCTTATATTTCAGAAGACTCCGAGGTATATCAGCTTGATAATAGTCTTATCGGTCGAACACCTGGAATGAAAGAAATATTTAAGAACATTGGTCAACTATCTTCAAATAAAGTCTCTGTGCTTATTCAAGGTGAGAGCGGGACTGGTAAAGAATTGATTGCAAAAGTAATCCATTATAACGGTGTTTCGCGCGAACAGCCGTTTATTGCAGTTAATTGTACTGCATTATCAAGAGAACTATTGGAAAGTGAATTATTCGGGCATGTTAAAGGTGCATTCACAGGAGCTATTAGAGATAAGAAAGGTAAGTTTGAATTAGCAAGAGAGGGAACAATTTTCTTAGATGAAATATCGGAAATGTCGCTTGATCTGCAGTCAAAATTGCTACGGGTACTTCAGGAAAGAGAATTTGAGAAAGTCGGGGGCGAATATACACAGCCGATGAATGCCAGAATTCTTGCAGCAAGTAATAGAGATTTATCACGTCTTGTAGAAGAAGGTAAATTCCGGGAGGATCTATTTTACCGGTTAAAAGTTTTTACAATTGATTTACCGCCTTTAAGAGAAAGAAAGGGTGATATTCCACTTTTAGTTGTTCACTTTTTAAAAAAGATTAATAAAGAGCTTCACAAAAATGTTATGAAAGTTCCGATGGATGTTATGGAAATGCTGCAGGACTATAACTGGCCGGGTAATGTACGAGAGCTTGAAAACATTCTTATGCAGGCTATTGTACTCTCCAGCAGCGATGTATTATTAAAAGAGAATATTCATCTTCACAAAAATCCTAATAACGGATTTAAAGAAAGTGTTGAATTAATAAGTCTTGAAGAGGTTGAAAAGATTCACATTCTACACGTTTTGGCAAAAGTAAATGGTGATAAACAGAAAGCCGTCAAGATTTTAGGTATTTCAAAACCTACCCTGTATACTAAGCTTGAAAAATATAACATTCATTGAGTTAAGTTCATTCTGAGTAAAATATTTTAACTGAAAGTTAAATTTCTTTACTCTCAAGTCTTAAGATCTGCGAAATTTAAGTAAAAACCAACTTTAAAATGCTGGTATATTTCTTGCACTCCTATCAAGTTAATAATTATCTAAAATCTTAATGATCAAAAGCATTACAACTTTTACTCTTTCCGATGAAATCTTTGCTGTTGATATGCAAAAGGTTCCAATAATTCTGAAAGCCGAAGATTATCTTCCTAAAGATATATCTGTTCAACAAATACAATCAAAATTTAAGTATGACAAAACTGATGTTTATTTACTTAACCTTTACAAGATATTAAAATTGAATCCTAAAAAGATTACTAAAGAAAGTAGAATTTTGGTTGGTGAAAACAACGAGATCACTTTTGGTTTTATTGTGGAAAAGGTAAATGAAATTATGAATGTAGATGATAATATTAAAAAAACTATTCCGTTCTTAGAAAACTCAACACATTCCTGCTGTAGTGTAATCATAGAAGTAATGGATCAAAAATTTTTATCAATAGACATTAATGAAATATTAAAAAACTTGAAAGTTTACCATAATAAGATTTCAAATACAGATGAAATAAACGAAACATATTAACTTTTTGAGCATGTAAATGGATATAAAAAATAAATCAAATTTTTTACCCGTCACTTTAGTTGAACTATTAAACTGGAAAGCCGAAAGACAAGGTGATGAAAAGGCTTTTACATTTCTAAAAGATAATGGTGAAAAAGAGATAATAACTTTCGGAGAACTTCATAAGCGGGCAAGGAATATCGCCCGTCAGCTGTTAGAAAAAAAACTCCACGGTGAGTGTGCTCTTTTACTTTATCCTGCAGGATTGGATTATATAGCAGGTTTTTTCGGCTGCTTATATGCCGGTGTTATTGCTGTACCTGTTTATCCGCCTGATCCAAACAGATTAAGTAAAACTTTACCCCGTCTTCAATCAATTTTATATGATTCAAAATCTAAAATTGCGCTTACTACAACCGATATATTGACTTTAAAAGAAATTTGGGAAAATGATGAAAATCTTAAAAAGATTCTTCAGAATAAGAATGAAAACGGTATAACATTAAGTAGTATCGACTGGTTAGCCACCGATAATTATGAAGATACTTCGAGAATTTCTCAAAGTTCTCAAATTATAACCGGAGATAATATTGCGTATTTGCAGTATACTTCAGGTTCAACGGGAAATCCAAAGGGTGTTATGATTACGCACGATAATCTGATACATAATTCACACTTAATTCAAGATGGTTTTGAACTATACGGAAAACATGAGGGTGTTATCTGGCTGCCTATTTACCATGATATGGGATTAATTGGTGGAATATTACAACCAATATTTAGCGGATTCCATTCTATTTTAATGTCACCTTTATATTTTTTAAAGAGACCATTGAGATGGCTTCAGATAATTTCAGATATAAAAGAAGTACCTGTTGTAAGTGGTGGTCCTAATTTTGCTTATGATTTATGCATTCGTGCTGCAACTCCTCAAAAAGTTGCTAATCTTGATCTTTCTAATTGGGAAGTAGCTTTCAGTGGCGCAGAGCCGGTTAGGGAAGAAACCATTACAAAATTTGCTGAAACTTTTGGTCCTGCCGGATTTAATAAAAAAGCATTTTACCCGTGTTACGGTCTTGCTGAAGGAACACTAATAGTTTCCGGCGGTGCAAGAAATTCTATCCCACCAATATGTAAGATAAGTAAACCGGCACTACGCGAAGGTACAATAAAAATTGAATCAGAGGATAATGATGTTCACAAACTGGTTAGCTGCGGGAAAGAACTTTTAAATGAAAAAATTATAATAGTTAATCCGGAGAATTTAGAAAAGAAAAATGAGAATGAAATTGGTGAGATATGGACATCAGGCAAAAGTGTTGCCAAGGGGTATTGGAATAGACCTGAAGAAACTGAATATACATTTAAAGCTTTTACGTCTGATACAAAAGAAGGTCCGTTTTTAAGAACAGGTGATTTAGGTTTTATATCGAATGGCGAGCTTTACATAACGGGAAGGCTGAAAGATCTAATAATTGTAAGAGGTACAAACCACTATCCTCAGGATATTGAACTTACAGTAGAAAATTCAAACAAATTATTAAGACCAAGTAGTGGAGCCGCTGTATCGGTTGATATTAATAACAAAGAAAGACTTGTAATTGTACAAGAAGCAAGAGCAAAGAATAATGTTGATTGGCAGGGAGTTGTACGCGATATTATCAAAAATGTTGTTGAAATTCACAATATTCAAATTTATGCTATTGTACTAATTAAGCCTAAAACAATATTTAAAACTTCAAGCGGAAAGATTAGAAGGTCTGCAATTAAAGAGGCGTTTTTATATAATAAACTGGATGTAGTTTTTGAATGGAGGTTGGATAGAGATCATATTATTAAAGATTCGAAGAAAATTAAAGGGAATGATCAAATATCAGGAAATGTCAAAAAAGCTTTCACATTTAACAATATTAAAGAATGGCTGATTGATAATCTTTCCCAATCCTTAGGTGTTAAAAAAGAAATAATTGATATTGATCAACCATTTGCCGGCTACGGTTTGGATTCTGCAAAAGCTGTTAATTTGGTGGGTGAACTTGAAATATGGATAGACCGTGCACTCTCCCCAACTTTATTGTGGGAATTTCCAACTATTAGAAAATTAGCTGCTTATTTAGTTGAAAGTTCGCAGGAAAATGAGCAGAATAACATTGTTGTAAACAAAGAAAAGATTTCTTCTTCAAATGAGGAACCCGTTGCAATAGTAGGGCTGGGGCTAAGGTTCCCGGGCGCTGATAACCCGGATGCTTTTTGGAACCTTTTGATTAATAAAAAGAATGGCATTTCGGATATCCCTAAAAATAGATGGAATATAGAAGATTATTATGACCCCAACCCGGATGCAAAAGGGAAAATGGTAACGAAAAAAGGGGGATTCTTAAAAGATGTAGAATATTTCGATCCTCACTTCTTTAATATATCTCCCCGCGAAGCTGTTAAAATGGACCCGCAGCAAAGATTAGTTTTAGAGGTGGTTTGGGAAGCGCTGGAATACGGGGCAATAAACCCAAAAGATATTGAAGGTAGTAAAACCGGTGTATTCTTAGGAATAAGTAATAATGATTATACAATATTTCAACGCGGAATTAGTGAAAAGTTAGATGCTTATTCCGGAACAGGGAGTGCGTTTAGTGTCGCAGCTAATAGAGTGTCGTTCACTCTTGATTTACACGGACCCAGCATTGCCCTTGATACTGCTTGTTCTTCCTCATTAACAGCTATTCATTTGGCTTGCAGCAGTTTGAAAAATAATGAAAGCGACGTAGCCATTGCCGGCGGAGTCAATCTAATTTTAAGTCCCGATTTAAATGTTGCTTTCTCACAGGCTCACATGATGTCGCCTACAGGATCTTGTAATTCATTTGACGAAAGTGCGAACGGCTATATTAGAAGTGAAGGATGCGGAATAGTAATATTGAAAAGACTCTCTGAGGCAATTGCAGCTAATGATAATATTTTAGCTGTAATCAAAGGTTCCGCGGTTAATCAAGACGGGAAAAGTAACGGGTTAACTGCTCCAAGTAAAAAAGCTCAGGAGGCGGTAATTATTGAAGCATTGAATAATGCTAATGTGAGCGCAAACGATATAGATTTTATTGAAGCGCATGGTACCGGTACGGTTTTAGGTGATCCTATTGAGGTGGGTGCTATTCTTGACGTAATGAGAAACAGACCAATGGATAATCCATTAAAAATCGGTTCTGTGAAATCTAATATTGGACACTCGGAGTCAGCAGCGGGAATAGCAGGAATTATTAAAACAGTTTTAGCACTTAAGCACAAAACGATTCCGGCAAATATTAATTTTAAAAAAGTTAACCCCAATATTCCCTTAGAAGGGAATTCGATTGAGTTTGTAAATGAGACTAAATATTGGGAGAAAAATAACGGTAAACGATTAGCCGGAGTAAGTTCTTTTGGATTCGGAGGTACTAATGCCCACATCATTTTAGAAGAAGCTCCGGAAATAGAGTTCCCAAGAGACGGCACACAAATTCAAAATCATATAATTACAATTTCGGCAAAAAATGATAATGCACTAACTGATTTATGGAAAGAATACATAAAGTACCTGGATACTAACTCTACGGATTTAATTCAGGATATTGCATTTACTGGAAATACAGGACGCAAACATTTTAAAAATCGTATTGCCTTGCTTGTACAAAATAACAAAGAGCTAAAAGAAAGATTGCATGATGCCGTAAACGGGAAGTTTGGACCTAAAGTCTTTAAGTCGAACAAAAATAAAATAACCGGTAAAATAGCTTTTTTATTTACCGGACAGGGTTCGCAATATTTTGGAATGGGTAAAGAACTTTATAATACTCAGCCGGTGTTTAAAAAAATCATCGATGAGTGTAATAGTATAATTTTTAAGAATTATAAATTTGAATTAGTCGATTTGCTATATAACGACCAAACAAATCCTGATGATGTACACCAAACTCAGTTTACTCAACCCTTGCTTTTCGCTATTGAATATTCTCTGGCAAAGTTATGGGAATCTTGGGGAATTAGACCTGATGCCGTTATAGGTCATAGTATTGGGGAAATAGCGGCTGCATGCTTTGCCGATGTTTTATCATTGGAGGATGCGTTAAAATTAGTAATTATTCGTGCTAGTTATATGCAAAGCTTACCTAAGAACGGAAAAATGGTAGTAATTTATTCATCCCCCGAAGGTATACGTCCACTACTTAGCGAATATAAAGATGCTATCTCTATTTCAGTAGTGAATGGTCCTCAAAATACAGTTGTTTCGGGTATTAGTAGTGCAATTGATGAATTCATAATGCTAGTACAGCAAAATGGAATTAAGACTAAGCAGCTAAAAACATCTCATGCTTTTCATTCCCATTTGATGGAACCGATCTTAGATAGTTTTGAAAACGATATAAGGAATATTGAGTTTAAGCCGCCTACTATTCCCCTGGTCTCAAACAAAGACGGGAAATTTATTTCTAATAACAATTTACAAAATGCAAAATACTGGCGCAATCATATTAGAGAAACAGTAAAATTTTATGATGGTATTTTAACTTTAAAGGATTATAGTATAAAAGCGTTTATAGAGATTGGACCGAGCCCGTCACTTTTAGCAATGGCAAGGGTTGCTTTGTCTAATTATAATGCTTTGTGGCTGCCTTCAATTAAAAAGGATAAAGACAATTGGGAAACTATTTTAACTTCTGTAGCTCAACTTTATGTAAACGGTTATAAAATTGACTGGGATGGTTTCTATAAATTTTACCACGGTAATAAACTAGTACTACCGAATTACCCATTTCAAAGATCCAGGTATTGGATTGATAATAATTTGCAAACCGTAACATCACAAAGTAGAGTTTTTTCTCAAAATGGAGAAGAGCTGGTTAATGCTTTGGTTCAGAAAAAACTTACATCCCCTGCAATGAAGAAGACTGTTTATGAGAGTATAATTGACCAAGAATATATTCACTGGTTAAAATTCCATAAAGTTTATGATGTGCCTGTTTTGCCTGCAACAGCTTACTTGGAGTTAATTTTATCAGCCGGGAAGAATACATTTAATACTAAAAATATTAAAATTGAAAATCTTAATATCTTGGAAATAATGTCCTTTGCTAACGGAGTAAAAAGGAAAGTGCAAATAATATTTGATGAACAGTTAAACGGAGCGGGTAAATTTGAAATTTACAGCATTGATATTACTAATGAAGAAAGCAATAATTGGAAATTACATGCTGTAGGTAATATCAATCTAAAATTCGGTTTTGAAAATGAAACTTTCAAATTAAAAGAGTTACAATCGAGTTTAAATAAAAGTGAAAGTATTGCTGATTTTTATAACTCCCTCAAAAAATCCGGTCTAGGTTATTATGATATATTTCAAGGCGTTAAAGAGCTTTG
>BDSW01000300.1 GCA_002898175.1 bacterium BMS3Abin04 | reverse complement strand
TAACGCTAAATAATATTCTTGAAGAATTAGGGTTACACTCTAAAATAACAGTGAAAAAGTTAAATTATTATGAAGACATAATATCCGAAAAACCGGATATTTCCCGCGTGAGTATGTTCCCATCATTTCCGGATCCTGAGGAATTTTATCTCCTTTTCTATTCCAAAAGCAGCAAGGAAATTAATTTATGTGGTTATAAAAACAATGAGTACGACAAAGTTTTTGAAAAGTCGATGTTTGAACAAAATCCCGTTAAAAGAACTAAGCTTTTTCTTAAATTAGAAAAGATTTTATCGGAAGATTTGCCTGCTCTCTATTTGACGCACGAAGGAGCTAAATATTATGTTTATCCCAAAAGGATACGTGGTATTTCAATGAAATTTAATATTCCTTCATATAAAACAGTTTGGATAGATAATCCGAATGCTAAGTAAAATAACTCTAGCAAAGAAAATATTACTGATAATTATTGCGCTTACTTTAACTCTTCTATTTGTAGCAATCATTATCTTTTATGTTGGAGGTGAAAGATACATAAGTGCCGAAGGGAAGAAAACATTAAAATTTTATTCTAATCTTATCAACATTTCATTTAAAGAAGAGCTTAAAAATTCGTCTATTGAATTGAGGGGTTTGGTAAATCAAATATCCTATGGAAACAATTTACGAATCGGTAACCTAAGTGACGAACAAAAACAGAATATTAAAAGTTATATTTTAAGTTATCCATATAAGTATTCAAAATTATTATTTTTCAAAAACAGAACTGAAGATATTTTTTCAGCTGCACCAATTAAAGTTTTCAGCGGTGAAGTAAAAATATCTTTTGATATTCTAAAACCAACTCAAGTTAGTAAGGAAATTCAAAAGTTTCTTACTATTCCCAAATCAAATATTGATACTGTTTTTATTCCTGATAAAAATTTTACAAATCAATTTCTGAATATCCTAATAACCGGTAAAAACAAAAATGCTATAAACGTTTTGGCTTTGTTGAGAGACGATTATATGTTTAACAAGTTCGTGAATCATCTATCCTTGCCGCCGAATGTTTCGCTTACATTTATTGATCATGATGGTAATATTTATTTTTCTACTGATAAAAAAATAGTTAATCAAAATATCAAAATTGGAATTCCTGAAGTTTCCGAAAGTTTTTCCGATTTTCTTGAGCACAGTGAAACAAAGTTTTACTCCGCCTCTAACGGAATTAACTTATTTACTAACCTGAAAAAACTCGGATTGATAATTTTATTTCAAAATGATCTAACTATGCAATACGAATCCTTAAATAAGCTTCTAGGTTATGTCCTATTATTTTCTTTTATAATTTTTCTAATTGTTTTCGGATTAACGAAAATGTTAACCCGCCAGCTTGGAATGTCATTAAATCAAATTACTGATGTTGCCCTAAAAGTTGGTCATGGAGATTTGGAACAGCAAATTGATATAAAAAGAGATGACGAAATAGGTTTGCTGATTGATACGTTTAATGCAATGATTGTAAAGTTAAAGAAAAATTACGAGGCATTAAATATTACAAATAAGGAACTGGAAGAAAAAATTGAGGAGTTGGTTAAGACTAGAAACGAACTCTCCAAAAAAGAAAAATTGGCTATAATAGGTGAAACCGTATCGAAAATTTCACATGAAATTCAGAATAAAATAAGCGGAATAAGTATCTGGATTCAAAATCTCGAATATCAGCTGCAATCAGATGAAACTTCGAAAATGTATATAGCTGAGATTAAGACTGCTCTGAATTCTTTTTTGGAGATGTTAATGAATTTTAAAAAGTTTTACAGAACTCCGGTCTTGGAGCTGGGGAATATTGATTTAAATGATCTGATAAAAAATATATTAAAAAATTATTCAACTGCTTTCGACTCAAAAAAAATTGAACTTAAATTAAGCTTACAACCCGGTTTGCCAAAAATTATTGCAGACAAGAAACAAATTGAAGAAGCGTTTATAAATTTGGTAATTAATGCAATATATTATTCGCCTGAAGGCAAGCCGTTGAAAATTAATACAATTGTGGAAAATGAATTTGTTAAAATTCAAATTATAGACTACGGACCGGGATTAGATATGGAAATAAAAGACAAAATATTTCAACCTTTCTTTACAACAAAAGCTGATGGCAGCGGTTTGGGTCTTGCAATAGTGTACAATATTGTGTCAGCACACAATGGTAAAATGAATGTTTGTAATAAAGAAAATGCCGGTGCTTGTTTTGAAATCTTTCTTCCGAAAGGCGAAAATAATGCAGGAGTTATATTATGAAAATACTTGTTGTGGATGATGAAGTAATTTTAAGAAAGGGCATTGTAACTTTTCTAAAAAATCAAAGCTATGAAATCGAAGAAGCGTTAAACGGTAAAGAAGCTCTGCAAAAACTCGGTAAAGAAGAATTCGATTTAATAATTTCCGATGTTCAAATGCCGGAGCTAAACGGAATAGAATTACTTAAAGAACTACGAAACCGAAATATAGTAATTCCGTTTATTATCATTACGGCATTCGCTAAAGTTGAGGACGCAGTATTATGCATGAAATTAGGAGCTAATGATTATTTAACAAAACCTATTAATCTGGAAGAATTGAAAATAAAAATAAGTAAGATTGAAAAACAGAAAGAATTAGAGAGAGAGAATACTGAGTTAAAACGTCGATTGGACGAAATTAACATGCCTGCGATTATTGGTGAAAGTAGAGTGATAAGTGATATGAAAAATATGATTCGTAAAGTTGCTGCGGATTCCAATGTTTCGGTAATGATATACGGTGAGAATGGTACAGGCAAAGAATTAGTTGCCCGGAATGTTCACGGATTCTCGGAAAGAGGAAAACATCCTTTTGTAGCAATAAATTGTGCCGCAGTTCCGGATGAATTACTAGAGAGCGAACTCTTCGGTTATGTGAAAGGTGCTTTTACCGGTGCTGCTAAAGATAAAATCGGTTATTTTGAATTGGCAAACAAAGGTACAATTTTTCTTGATGAAGTAAGCGAAATGAGTCCGGCAATGCAGGCAAAGTTATTAAGGGTTCTTCAAGACCATCATATTCAACCTCTCGGAAGCACTCAAGCTATTCATGTTGATATAAGAGTAATCGGAGCATCAAATAAAAAATTGGATAAATTGGTAAAACAAAATAAATTTAGAGAGGATCTTTACTACAGACTTAATGTAGTTGAAATTAATGTTCCGGCTTTACGAAATAGAGTTGATGATATTCCACTTTTAATTAATTATTTTCTTAGTCAAAAGGAGAAGGGGAGAAGAATTATTTTTTCAAAGGAAGCTCTCAATGTTTTAGAAAAATATGCTTGGCCTGGGAATATAAGAGAATTAGAAAATTTGATTAAGATGCTTATGGTTACAACCGAACTTCCGGTTATTGAAATTTCCGATTTACCGGAAAAAGTATTAACCGGAACTGATTATTCTTCCAAAAAATGGATGGAGTTTTATAAAGTAAGCGATTATCAAACTGCGCTGCATAATGCTATAGCGAATTTCGAGAAAGAATATTTACTTTATCATATAAAAATGAACAAATCTAATATTTCAAAAACTGCCGAAGCAATTAACTTATCCAGAGTTTCGCTGTATAAAAAAATAAACGAGCATAATCTTAAAATATAGTTTGGTTTTTATCTAAAAACTGTAAACTATTCTTAAACATGTAAAGCTGAATTTACAATATCTTTTCGCTGAATTTATTAAATAAACCCCGTTTTAAGTTTTGACCCTAATTAGTGTTAAGTACAATTAACATCTTCACTTTTTGACTGGAAAAATGTTTTGTTTTTGCGGCAAATTCTAAAGAATATCTTTACTCAATACGGTACGGTTATTGACTTTCCGGAACAAAAAAGATCCAAAGTAATCTCCAATGAGCTCAAAAGTTTATTCTTCATCAAAAAGTAAAAACGGCTTCAAGTCGCTTCTTATAATAGAATCGGATGAGATTTTAAGCAAAGGATTGATGATTGGTCTGATAGATATATTTGAGGAAATTCGCATTGCATTAAATCCTACCGATGCATTAAATCTAATTACTGGAAAAGAGTTTGATGTAATTATTACTGCAGTTGAATTCCAAATTTATGATGGAATAAAATTTTTACAGAGCATTCGGAAATTAAATAGAAATGCAATGCTGATAACCGTTTCTTCAACAAGCGAAAAAATTCTTTCTGAAACAATTAAACATATTGGAATTGATAGACACTTTGAAAAACCGTTTGAACTAAAAAAAATGATTTCATACATCAAAGAGAATACAAAAAACAAATTAAAGGAGAAATCAAAATGATTAAGAAAACACTAACAGCCATTATTCCGATGCTGCTTTTTACAACATCAATTTATTTAGCACAAACTGCTCAGCAATCAAATTATAGTTTTCGTGTTGACAAGTATGGTAAGTTAAAAATTGAATTAAAAGCAAATCAATTATTTGCAAAAGAAATTAAATTAACACAAAATCAGAGAATAGGAAACGTACTAACAAAAAAAACGGACCAAGGAGGTGGAATTGTTGAAACTTTAATCCAGAAATGGAAAAACAATGAATGGGTCGACACACTCAAAATATTATACTCATATGATGAAAGCAACAATACAGCTGCGTTTATAACTCAAGAATGGGTGAACAACGAGTGGGAAAACTCTCTAAAAGATTCAATTGTTTATGATGCAAATGCTAATCCAATTTTAAAAATTTTTCAACTTTGGGGAGGCAATGGATGGTTTAACTCGCAAAAAGATTCAACAATATATAATACAAACAAGGATGTAGTAGAAAGTATTTCTCAAACCTGGCATGATACAGCTTGGCTGAATGATATCCGGTCAACATTTACTTATGACGACCATAATAATCAAATTGGATATTTATTTCAATTATGGGGCGATACAACGTGGACAGACTTTATGCAATGGGTTTACCAGTATAATTTAAAAGATTTAATGACCGAAGCACTATCAAAAATTAAAATGGATCAAGATTGGGTTGATCAAGAGAGGATTACATATTCTTATAATAACAAAGATTTACTGGCGGAGGAATTGCATGAACAAAATATGTTTGTTAACTGGATGAATACCGAAAGATGGACTTATACATATGATGCAAATGATAATAAAATTGAGAGAGTTAAAGAATTTTGGCAAGGTAATGACTGGACTAACTTTGAAAGGAAATCATATGAGTACCAAAACGGATATTTGTGGGTAGAGGTTACACAGGAATGGTTGGGTACTGATTGGGCAAACACCGACCGGGAAGAATATACGACCGAAAATAATCAAATTACCGTTATACTTTGGCAAAAATGGAATAATAATGAGTGGATAAATTTTGAAAAGTGGACGAATACTTACGGCGCTCCTGTTGGTGTGAAAAATGAGAAACAATTGCCGCAAAAATTTTACTTGGCTCAAAATTATCCCAATCCGTTTAACCCGACAACAATAATAAAATATTCCATTCCATCTTTTTCTACCTTCTCCCCTTTGGCAAAGGGGAGGACCGAGGAGGGGTTCGTTACTTTAAAAATATACGATATTTTAGGACAGGAAGTATCAACAATCGTAAATAAGAAACAAATTCCGGGGAATTACCAAGTAACTTTTAGTGCAATTAGTTTACCGAGCGGAATTTATTTGTATAGCTTAAAAGTGGGAAAGTATTCCATAACCAAAAAAATGTTGCTTTTAAAATAATAGGAACAAATTAGATAATTTATTATAAAATATATTATAATTAGTATAATAATTTGGAGGTAATTATGTCTCTTAAAAAAATCATTTTAATGTTCACTTTAATATTTTTAACTATTCTTTCCGGCTGTTCAAAAAATGATGAGAGCAATCCCGTTGCACCTAAGACAAAAGAACCGGCTAAGTTGCAGCTGAAAGAAATAACTGTTCCCACGCATCTAACACAAGTTCAGGATCAGCATGCTCAAATGGTATCGAGCTATATTCAGATGGCAAACGGTTTAACAAATTACGCTGCATTTTTTACTCCACCAAGCGGAGCAAAGCATTTGCCTAAAGGCTATTCCACTGAAGATGAGTGGACATGGACGGAAGATAATTTGACAGTTACACTTGTTTACAATGAAGGTGAAAGCAACATTTCCTGGAAGGTAATATTAACCGGATTGTACGAAGGTTTTACTGCTACAAATTGGACGTTTATGGAAGCGGAGCAATCAAAGGATGGTAATAGCGGACATTTAACAATTTATGAACCCGTTACTACGACTGTTGCTGTTGATTGGGAATGGAATAATAATTCTAATGGGAATGCATCATTCATATTTACAGACTTTGAGTCGTTTATGAAAATGCAGATTGATGTGAATTCCGATAATTCCGGAATGCTACAAGTTTTTCAAAGTTCCGATAACCAATTTATATTGCAGTACAAAATAAGCTGGACAGCAACAGGCAGCGGTGAATGGTGGGAGTATGATGCAACAGGAAATATTACAGACCATGGAACTTGGACTTAGCTATCATTGAATAGAAATGGTTAGTAAAAATGTATTGAAAAAGGAGAAAAGTTATGTTAAAAAGAAATATTGTTTTCGTTATGAGTTTTTCACTAGCGATGATACTGTTACCATCAAATAATTATGCCCAATTTGAAATAAATAAAAACTATGCCGGTCCGGTAATCGGACTGGCTTTTCTTGGATCTACTGTTCAATTTGGTGCAAATTATGAATATGGAATGGAATTAAAAGATCTTCCCGGAAAAATTGGTGTCGGTGGTTTATTCAGGTATTGGGGATATCATGAGAATTTTGCTCATGGTAATTGGAGTTATACAAATATTTTGGTTGGTGCTCAAGGTAATTATCATTTTAAAATTAGCGGTGGAAAATATGATCCGTTCTTCGGACTTGTTTTGGCATTCGATATCGGCTCTGTTAGTTGGAGCGGTGAAGAAAAGTATAGGTTTGCCGAGCCATCACATGGTGGTTTTTTCCTTGGAGCACATGCCGGTGCCCGCTATTGGTTTTCACCGAATATGGCAGTATTGGCACTCGTCAATTTTGGAACACTTGGTTACGGTGGTTTGGATATTGGACTAGACTTTAAATTCTAATTTCGGAATTTTCTTTCAGCACTTTGCCCGTTTTTCTTTCTTTGAAAAAACGGGTTTGTTTTATTGTAATTGTAATCAAAGTCTATTAAAATTAATACAGCTATTAAGGCGAATTCGAAAGTATTGTTTATCCATTTTAAAGTTGATTTTTATCAAGAATTATTTATATTAAATGATAAATATTACATTATATACATAGATAAAGGAGAAAGAATGAATGGGAGAAAAATAATTGCCTTTCTGACGGCAATGAGTCTATTAATCTTACTTTCGAGTTGCTCAAATAATACTGATAATCCTGTAAGCGCTCAGAATCCACAACCTAAAGAATTAAATGCTCCGACTGTATCAATTCCGGATGCAATGGTGAATTCAAAAGATGCAAATGCTAAAACAGCAGTTGGATATATTAATCTGATTAATAATTTCAAAAGTTATTTGCCTTATTTTACTCCACCGGTAAGTTCTAAATTCAATAGTGCAGCTGGGGAGTGGACATGGACGGATGGCTCGCTCTCTATTACTTTAACAGAGACGAATGTTGGCGGGAAAGCTAATTGGACTGTAAAGCTAAACGGTACCGATGGTAAATTCAATTATGATAATTGGATTGTTGCAACAGCTGAGGAAACAGACGATAACAATAGCGGTCATATTATAGTTTTTAAACCGGTTACAGATGAAATGTTAGGGCAGTTGGATTGGGTTATTGATGCAAGCGGAAAAGTGACTTTTACTGTTGGTGAGTTAGGTAAAAATATTAACGTAAAATTTACTTCAAATCCCGATCAATCCGGGGAGTTAAAAATTTACATTTCTGTAGGAGGAATTTCACTTCTGCAGTATAAAGTAAAATGGACATCAAGCGGCAGTGGTCAATGGTGGTCTTATGATAATACCGGTAAAGAAGTTGGAAGCGGAAGCTGGTCTTAGATTTGTAGGAAACATAAATACATAAAAGATTGTACTAAGGGAGTAACTTTTTGAAAGTTGCTCCTTTTCATTTTTAAAATATGGAGAAATAAAATAATGAAAACATTTGTAAAAGCTTTACTAATTATGATTTTATTTCTTTATCTGCCTCAAACTGTAAATGCGCAATACGAAATTGGAAAAAATTATGCCGGACCTGCAATTGGTCTCTCTTTTTTAGGTTCTTCTGTTCAACTTGGCATTAATTATGAGCGCAGCTTAGACCTTGATGTAATTGGTTTAGCTGCTCCCGGTAAGCTTGGAATAGGGGGAATACTTAGATACTGGAGTTATAGCAGCGGGTATTTTAAAGGTAGTTGGAAGTTTACTAGTTTTTTACTCGGTGCTCAAGGGAATTATCATTTTGATTTATCGGATAGGAAATTTGATCCTTGGCTGGGCTTGGTATTAGCTATCAATATCGGATCAGTATCTTGGAATGGGCCTGAAAAAGCTGCTTGGTATGTTGAACCGCCTGCAGGTGGTTTTTGGCTTGGATTTCATGCAGGTTTACGTTACTGGATAACGCCTACGCTTGCCGTTAATACAAGAATCGGATTTGGTACTTTAAGTTATGGTGCATTAGATGTAGGAGTTGATTTTAAGTTTTGATCCATGCTTAACAATATTAAAAGAACAGCTGTAAACTGCTGCAGCCGTTCTCTTCAAATTATAAGTTAGTCTTTAGTAAAATCCTGGAAAATTTTTATTAATCAAAAGAGCTGTTATTCTGAGTTGTAGCAATGTGTGTTAAGTAAAATCTGCCGCATATTTTTCTTACTCTTTCGCTATCGTCAAAAATGGCTGAACGTTTTACGGCAAAGGTCCCGATTGATGATTGAATTTTTATTAGTGAAAGTGCCGCTATTATTCTTTCTTCTTCGGTTTCACCATTATGTAATAGTTTCAACAAATGATTAACACTGTTACTCGATTTAATTCCCCCTAAAAAATATGCCGAACTTACCCTCAATCCGTAATTATCCGATTTTACACCAACAATTAAATTCTTTTCTATTTGTTCGTGTGTTACTTTATTTGAACCGCTGCTTGCCGTAGTTAATGAAGTCAATAACAGTAAAAATAAAAAAGCCAAAGTAAAAATTCTTCCGGCCTTCATGATGTCCCCCTTTTTGCTGTTTGAAAAAATTAATTCAAAAGGTAAGACGCAGCGAATTAGTTTATGTTTCTAAAATAATGATAAATTATATTTGTGGGGAAATTTTTACCCTAAACGAATTTCGATTAAAATGGAAGATAAGTATAAGAAGACCGTTGAGATATAATCCTGAACTTGTTGATTATGAAAAAAAAATCTTATTTGATTATTGTCGTTTGTATTTTGCCATTAACTCAGTTTCGGCTATAACATGTCCTTGAATTGCTGACAAAACATTCGATTTTTTTACACCTCCTTTTAAATCTACCGGTTTGTCGATTGCGTAAAGTTTGAAAAAATAACGATGTGTACCGCTTGGCGGACATGGACCGCCGTAGCCGTATTTCCCAAAATCATTAATTCCTTGTTCAGCTCCATTTGACAAATGTTTTTCGTTCGGCAGGTTTTCGGCTAAGGAATTTATTCCCGGAGATAAATTGTAAATAACCCAATGAACCCAAGTTCCCATCGGGGCATCCGGATCGTCACAAATCAGTGCCAAGCTTTTAGTATTTGCCGGAGTATTTTTCCAATTAAGTTCCGGAGATATATTTTTACCGTCACAAGTGAATTTTCTTGGTATTAAATCACCGGGTTGAAACGAAGGACTTGTAATAATAAACTCCATTTTATCCTCTTGGTTTGAGCTGTTTTCTTTAGTAGAAGTTTTACACGAAAATACTAATATTATTAAGAAAAAGGTAATATTATTAAATTTTGCGAACATCTTGCCGACATGTATGATTAAATATTTTACTAAGAAAAATTAAAATAACCAATTAAAATTATTAGCATTATTCCGAGAACAAAAAGTAGAAGCCGCATTACATTTTCTGCTTTATAGTTTCCAACCCGTTTTGATTGTGGTAAAGTTTGACTTTTAGGTTTTCTAATACTTTCTTTTAAGGGAGGGACAGCCATTAAGGCTAACAAAGAAATTATGTTAAATAAAAATCCTAAAAGAAACCAGTAGAAGGTATCTCTATTCTTTTCGCCGGCGATAAATGCGCTAAACGCACCTATTACTAAACCAACAACTGCATAAATAAGAATAATTTGAAAAAATCCGCTCATTTAGAAGTCCTTTAAATGCAGAAGGTTAAGAGATACTGTTGTATTTCTTGATTTCATTTTGTAATTCTTTCAGTTCGCTTGGAAATATTCGGGGAACTAATGCAATCACAAGCAAAAAAAGAAAAATTCCTAATAAACTGCCAAGTAATATTTGATTCATAATTCCTATTTGTTAATGGTTCAGAAAAAGAATAAACTCCAAGTACAATTAACCAAAATGATAGAAAACATCATGTGATTCGGTTAACAATTTATTGTTAACTTTGGTTTTCTCTTGTTTAGGGGTAAGTGTCCAAGGAACAATAAATTGATCCTCTTTTAGCTTTTGTAAAGGAACTATTCTCTTTTTTACAAGAATTCGTCTTTGTTGATCAGAGTGTTTTATTTTATTATACATAACTAACTCCGACAAAATAATTTTAGTTATTAATAAAATAACAAATATTTTAACACTTTGCAATAAAATAAGTTATGAAAATCATATAAAGTAATATAGTATATTAAGATTGTAACTTATTGATAAATAAAGTGGGGATTATTAATCAATATCTTAACTATTTTATATAATTGATTACCGTAATAAACTTTGTTAAATTTGGAACGGTGATGGAGTTCACCTTAAAATCATTCCTATAAAAGGAATTAATAACTCCTGAGCATTGTTATTGTTAGGAATTATTAATGCTATTCTTTTCCGCCCTAAATATAGTATTAACATGAAAATAACCGTTAAATTCAGAATTAAAGACGGTAAGCCGTTTTCTATAGAAACACTTAGCGGGCACCAATTCAGGTGCGGAATCTGCGGGGAAG
>BDSW01000299.1 GCA_002898175.1 bacterium BMS3Abin04 | reverse complement strand
CGAACACATGATTGCGGACTTTAGGAAACGGTTCTGGATCTCACTTGCGGTTTCAATCCCGATTTTGCTACTATCACCTCTTATTCAGCAGTTTTTAGGGCTTGGTACTTCTATCCGTTTTACAGGAGACAAATATTTATCTTTTCTACTTTCATCATTTGTTTTCTTTTACGGCGGTTATCCTTTCTTAAAAGGTATGTTTGATGAATTCAAGAAAAAACAACCGGGAATGATGACGCTGATTGCTGTGGCAGTTAGTGTCGCTTACTTCTACAGCTCTGCTGTTGTTTTCGGACTGGAAGGGAAAGTATTTTTCTGGGAGTTGGCAACCTTAATTGATATTATGCTTGTGGGTCACTGGATAGAAATGAAATCCGTTATGGGCGCTTCAAGAGCTTTGGAAGAACTTGCTAAACTAATGCCATCCGATGCGCATTTAATTAAAGATGACGATAACATAGTTGACGTTCCTCTTTCCGAATTAAAATCCGGTGATAAAGTTTTAGTAAAACCAGGCGAGAAAATTCCGGCTGACGGTGTTGCTGTAAAGGGTCAAAGTTCTGTTAACGAATCCATGCTTACGGGTGAATCAAAACCTGTTTCTAAAAAAGTCGGCGATAAAGTTATTGGCGGCGGTATTAACGGAGAAGGTTCATTAGTAATTCAAGTTGAAAAAACAGGAAAAGATTCTTTCCTTTCCCAAGTTATTGATTTAGTTAAAGAAGCGCAGGCAAGCAAATCCAAAACACAAGACCTTGCTAACCGTGCTGCATTTTGGCTTACAATAATCGCAATTCTGGGCGGAGCAGTTACAATGTTTGTCTGGCTTGCTATTATGCATCAAAGTCTTGCTTTTGCCCTGGAAAGAACCGTTACGGTTATGGTAATTACTTGCCCTCATGCATTGGGACTTGCAGTACCGCTCGTAGTTGCTGTTTCTACTGCTATTTCAGCTTCCAAAGGTTTGCTCATTAGGAACCGTGTTGCTTTTGAACAAGCAAGAAAATTAGATGCAGTTATCTTTGATAAAACCGGTACTTTAACTAAGGGTGAGTTTGGTATTACAGATATTATTTCATTTGATAATAATTACACTAATGATAATGTTTTACACCTTGCAGCATCTGTTGAGAGAAACAGTGAACATCCTATTGCTCAAGGTATTTATAAAAGTACAAGTAATATTTCCGAAGCATTGGAATTCAAAGCTGTTCCGGGTAAAGGAGCAAGAGCTATTGTTGACAGTTTAAATGTGGGCGTCTTTAGTCCTGGTTATTTACGCGAAAAGAATATCTCATTAAACGATGAAAGAATAGAAAAACTATCGGCACAAGGTAAAACTGTAGTTTTTGTATTGGTAGACGATAAACTTATCGGTGCGATTGCATTGGCTGATATTATCCGGGACGAATCTAAGAAAGCAATAGCCGAGTTTAAAAAACTGGGAATAAAAACAATTATGTTAACCGGTGATAATGAAAAAGTTGCAAAGTATGTTGCAGATGAAATTGGTCTTGATAGATATATTGCCGAAGTATTACCCGATGGGAAAGCAAAAACAGTCAAGGGAATTCAGAGTGAAGGATTAGTTGTTGCAATGACCGGAGACGGAGTAAACGATGCACCGGCATTGGTTCAAGCTGATGTTGGGATTGCTATTGGTGCTGGAACGGATGTAGCCGTGGAAGCAGCTGATATTGTTCTTGTAAAGAGTAATCCATTAGACGTTCTTTCAATTATCAAGCTTTCTAAAGCTACATACAAAAAAATGGTTCAGAACTTAATATGGGCTACAGGCTACAATGCATTCGCAATTCCACTTGCTGCAGGAGTATTATATCATTACGGAGTTTTACTTAGTCCTGCTGCCGGCGCGGCTTTAATGTCTCTAAGTACCGTAATTGTAGCAATAAACGCAAAGATGCTAAAATTAAAATAAATAATGTTTAACAAAATAATGAAATACACGAGGAACTAACGTTAATCAAGTGAATAATATGAAGATTAAATTAACAATAATTATTTTAACGATATTATTATCCGGAACAACAACAGCTCAAGAAAATACTCTATTTAATTCAGAGATTTCTTCTGTTAAAGGATTCGGTGGAGTAGTTACAAAATATACGTCTCTAAATGATTACGGCGCTTTAGTTATTGGCGGCAGAGGCGGATGGATTTTTAATAATTCGTTTCTATTGGGTTTAGGAGTTTATGGACTTGCATCCAAAGTTCTTATTGATATTGTTGAAGGTGATCCTTTAGTTGCAAAAAAAGACAAATTGCATTTTATGTATGGCGGATTAGAAATTGAGTATGTTTTTAATCCCCAAAACATAATTAACTATTCTGTTTATACACTAATCGGCTTAGGTGTAGCTTCATCACATAATAATAATTTGGTTAGTTCTAATAATTTCTTTGACCATAATCAAATGGGAAATCCTTTTTTTGTAGTGGAGCCTGCTTTAAATGTTTTGTTAAATATTACCGGTTTTTTACAAGTAGCAATTGGTTTAAGCTATAGAGCTACTACTGGTGTCGGTTATCAAACGATTAATGATAAATCACTTTCCCGGCTAAACGGAAATTTCACAATTAAATTTAAAGGCGCTCAATAAAATTGTATCTCTTACAAATAACAGTCTTACAAATTGCGAAGTGTTAATCCGGTTTGGAAGTAACAATTTTACGGAATGTGAAATTGATATTGAATAAAATGATATAAGAATTCATAACTAATCTATGCAAGTTTTTGTTTCATAAAAACTGCTAAAGATTGAAAAATATAAAGAAAGTGAAAGCAATGGATACAACTAAACAGATAACTATTGTGGGTGCAGGTCCCGCAGGATTAACAGCTTCGATTATTTTAAGTAAATTCGGTTATAACGTAAATCTGTACGAGCAGAATAACAATGTCGGACTTCGCTTCAATGGTGATTTTCAAGGACTCGAAAATTGGTCGGATAAAGAAGATACCTTAGATATTCTAAAGAATTTGGGAGTGAGAATAAACTTTTTGTGCCAACCTTATTTTGGAAACGACGGATTTTTTTATGGACCTAATCTAAAAAAGATAAAAGTAAAAACATCTCGTCCCCTTTTTTACTTAATTGAAAGAGGCTCTAATGAAAACTCATTGGATCGAGGGCTTCTTAAACAGGCTGAGGAATCCGGCGTAAATATTCTTTGGGGACAAAAACTTGATGCTGTAAAGGACGGACCAGCCATTGTTGGTACCGGTCCAAAAGCTGCCGATGCAATAGCAAAAGGAATGGTTTTTAAAACATCCCATAAAAATATCTTTATTGGTTTTCTTGATAATAAAATAGCACCAAAAGCTTATGCTTACCTGTTAGTAAATAATGGTAAAGCAACTTTTGCTACGTGTCTCTTTGAAGACTTTAAAAATGAGGGGCTCTATTATAAGAGAGCTCTAAATAGATTGGACTCCGTCTTAACTATTGATAAAATAGAACCGAAAGAGTTCGGCGGATTTGTAAACTTTTTTAATGAGCCTAAATATTCCAAATCTGACCGAATTCTGTATGTGGGTGAAAATGCCGGCTTTCAGGACGCACTTTGGGGTTTTGGAATTAAATACGCTGTGCTTTCAGGTTATTATGCTGCCCAAAGCATAATTTACAAACAAGATTATAAGGAACTATGCGAAAAACATCTTGGACCAAAATTAAAAACTTCTCTAGCTAACCGATTTTTATTTGCTCATTTTACGAATTACGGCTACTCATTTATTTTATCGAAATTAGAGAAATATGACGATGTTATTCCTCCATTGAGAAAACATTATAATCAAACAAATACAAAAAGAATATTTTACGAGATTTCTAAAAGACGGTACAAAAGCAGGTTAATAGATAAGCAGTGTCTACACAAGAATTGTGATTGTGTCTGGTGTAGACATGGGAAAACTGCTCACGGCGAATTTGCCGTAAACTAATAAACCTTGTTATTTATAAAAGAATTTTAACAATTACTGTAACTATTAAATCGGAATTGCAATATTAAAAATGCAAAGATACGATCTACATATATCATTTTTATTTTCCTCTAAATTGCTTGCACTGTGCCGCGCATTGATTTTGTCTGATGAGTATTCAAAAGAAATATGCGGTACACGCGTTTGGGAATATTCATACTTAAAATATCCAGTTCTAAAGGTCATAAAATGAATTTGTCAGGAACTGAAGTGATTAAGAAAAAATATAATAGATACTCAAAAATTTATGACGTTGTTGAATTACCAATGGAAAAGTTTTTTGCAAAGGTAAGACCCGATCTTACTCGTTATGCACGAGGAAACATATTGGAAATCGGTGTAGGCACAGGAAAAAATTTGAAATATTATTCTGATAATGTCCGAGTCACTGCAATTGACTTTAGTCCCGGTATGCTTTCTAAAGCTCAAAAGAAGTTCTCTTATAAAAAGAATATAACTTTTCTTGAAATGGATATTCAATCAACAACTTTTGAAGATAATACATTTGATACAATTATAGCCTCTTTTGTATTTTGTTCTGTCTCCGATCCTGTAAAAGGATTAAATGAAATCAGAAGAATTTGTAAACCAGGGGGGAAGATTTATTTGCTGGAGCATGTAAGAAGTAATAATAGAATAGTTGGACCTATTTTAGATTTATTTAATCCAATACCCTTAAAATTATTCGGTTTTAATATCAATAGAAATACTTTAAAAAATATTAAAGAATCAGGATTCTTAAATATTATTGAAAGAATTTATTGGGGTAACATTTTGAAAATGTATATAATAACAAACAATAAATGACATTTAGCAACTTAAATAGAACAACAAAAATATTAAATATAATATGATGTTTTCTTAAGCTACAACATTGTAGACTTAAAATAACGGAGGGAATATGGAACGATGCATAGTATGCGGTATGGATGTAAAAATTTCAAAACCTGTCGAATCGACTATTTATAAAAATAAAACTTATTATTTCTGCACTACATTATGTATGGTATTATTTCTTCAAGTGCCGGAAAAATATATAGATTTGACTAAAACAAAAAATATTAAAACAAAGTAATTAGAATTTGTGGTTATTAACATAAAATTGTATCTATTATTAGGTCCCGGTATTTGAAAATCTTGGAATCAAGTAGTTTTATATGGTTAAAGGTAATTATTTTTTATAATTTCTTTGTACAATTTTTCTTTTAGTAAGGAGGATTAAATGAAAAGACGTGATTTTCTCAAAGTCACTACAACAGTAGCAGCCGCTTCTATTTTACCTACTTCATTACTTTCAGCTCAAGTTATAAAAGAGAATAAAAGGAAATTTCCTAGTGTGTTAAAACCTAATGTTGATAATGGAGTAAAAGAATTTGAACTATACGTGGAAATAGCTCAACAAGAGGTTGTCCCGGGATTTAAATTTCATACATTAGCTTTTAACGGGCAAATACCGGGACCGGAATTAAGGGTAAATAAAGGCGACAGAGTTCGCGTGAAATTCAAAAACAAAACAGAACTGAATCACACTATTCACTGGCATGGAATACATGTGCCATGGAGAATGGATGGTGTTCCGTATGTTAACCAAATGCCTGTTATGCCTGGTCAGGAGTTTGTTTATGAGTTTACAGCCGAACCGTACGGTACACATTTTTATCATTGTCATTGGGGAACATTATTACACATGCAGTCGGGAATGTACGGCAGCTTTATTATAGAAGACCCCGATGACCCGATTAAAAAATCATTTCCGTATGAAAGGGAATACACACTTGTATATTCAGCGCATGATTCGAATTTTATCCGTAATGAATTGGACGCAATGCTAGAGCGAATGAAACAAAGAATGTATTTGATGAAAAACGGTAGATTTAACAAAGAGTGGTTTGCCACATTTAATACTAAAGATGAATTTGTTAAGGCTGTCGAAAATGGTTACCTACCACCTTATGTTGTTAAAAGACGTTCTATGGCGGAACTGCCACAACCAAATTGGTTTACTGTTAATGGGAAATCTTATCCTATGACACCAAATATTTACATAAAGGAAGGTGAAAACATACGTGTTCGTTTAATTAATTCCGGTACGGAAGAACATTATCTTCACCTTCACGGTCATGATTTTTGGCCGGTTTGCAAG
>BDSW01000298.1 GCA_002898175.1 bacterium BMS3Abin04 | reverse complement strand
GGCCATGGTCGTAACATACAACTTACCGGAGAGGACCATAACATTACCAAACCTTCAAGGTTTTTGAAACCTTGAAGGTTAAAGTATCTATAAACGTAGGAGACGAGCATTTTCGTCCACTTCAATTAATTCCCTTATAAATCATCCCGCTTTTATAATTTTTCCTTTCAACACTACTTTATCATACAGAAAAACCAAAACTGCTGTCCCTAACGCAATTAATGCAAAAATTAGCCACATTAAATCGGGTCGTTGCATATCCCGTGCAAAAGCCGCATATAATTGTCCCGATAAAATTCCGCCGAATAAATTGCCCAAGGCAACACACCAGTAAAAATATCCCATATAGAGTGCCACTTTATCGGGTGGAGCAATTTTACCTGTATATTCTTTGGATTTAGGACTAGCCATCATTTCGCCGAATGAGAACGCAATAATTCCGGCAACTACAATCCAGCCCATTGTTCCAAAAATCAAAATTGAAAAACTGACAACTGTTATAAGTGTTCCCCAAAATATTGTAGTAAATGGTTTAAGTCTAGTTACTAAATAAGAAACTAAGACCTGAAAGATAATTATGGCTCCGGCATTTAAGTTAATCAGGTATTCTGGATTCACTTGTCCGGCATTAGCCATAGAATTCGAGAAGCTTTGAAAAGCATCGTGCGATATTCCTAAAAAATTAAAAATTGATTTTACGGAATTCATTAAATCTGAAGTATCAACAAAATCACGTATATAAAGCGGAAGGGTATAAAATATTTGGTTGAAAGAAGTCCAAAAACCCGACATCAGTAAAAGGAATAAACCGAATTTCCAATCTCCAAGTTTCATTGGTGAAGCAAACCACTTTGGATTAGAAGTACCGTTACGGAGCCTGAGAATTAAATCGTAAATTAAATTAAACGCTATCCATCCGACTGAAATATAAATTATTTCCGCCCATGTAAAAGATCCGTCTGAAGTATATTTAGAACCTAAAACAAGGATTGCAAGTAATCCAAAGATAAAAAGGAAGAAGCGTCCGTTTCCTAAAGCTTCAACCATATCGGTCAGAACTTTTTTTAATGTTCTCGGATTCTCCGACTTTGATTCGGAAGTTGGTTCTTTGTAAAATATTGTAACAAAAATAAAATTAACGGCAATCCATCCGGCTGAAGCAATGAATACATATTCCCAAGATATAGCTCTAACAATTCCCGCAACAACTGGTCCAATAAATCCGCCGATATTTACCATCATATAAAAAATACCGAATCCCATTGAAGATGTTTTATCATTGGTAACTTTTGAGACTGTTCCAATAATAACCGGTTTAAACATTGCAGCACCGGCTGCTACAAGCATAAACGCTAAAAAGAAGGTCGGGAAAGTTTTAAATTGACCAAGTAAATAATACGCCGGTACCATGACCGCAAAAGCTGCGAACAGCATTTTTCTAAATCCATATCTATCTGCAAGAGCACCGGTAACTACCGGAAAGAGATAAAGAAAAAACGTTACGACACCTTGAAGTACACCGCGATCCTCATCCGAAAACCCTAATCCGCCTTTATCAACCGCACCTGTTATATACAACGAGGAAACAGCAAAAAATCCGTACCATGCCATTCTTTCAAAAATTTCCATAGTATTGGCTACCCAAAACGTAGTAGGGAAGTCATTAAGTCTAATTTTTGTTTTCATCAATTCTCGCATTGGGTTTTTGGAAATAGAAAATGAAGATAGCCACGCAAAATCGTTTAATCAAGTTAATTTTATTGATTTGTTGACTGATTTGTGAAATAGACTTTTGTTTGTTTCCAGAGTAAGAGTAAGAGTAAGATCAAGTTCATGAATAAGATTCTATGCAACATATTTACTTTGTGTCAGTTGAATTCCGTATAAACTCTAACTATATTTTGATCTTAAATTATCGGAGATAAATTGGATACAAAAGTTATTACGGAAACAAAATTTTCTAACTTAAAACTTTTCAAAAAAGGCAAAGTAAGAGACATTTACGATCTTGGTAATTCCTTCTTAATGATTTCAACCGATAGACTTTCTGCATTCGATGTAATAATGCAGCAGGGTATTCCGTTAAAAGGTAAAATCCTTACGCAAATATCAGAATTTTGGTTCGACTATTTCAAATATGATATTGAAAACCACGTAATTTCAACTGACATTGATCAATTCCCTGAAGAAACAAAACAGTACCGCGATGATCTAATTGACCGGACTATGCTGGTGAAAAAAGCAAAGATGATACCTCTCGAATGTATTGTGAGAGGATACTTGTCAGGCTCGGGATGGAAAGATTACCAATCGACGGGAGAAATTGGAGGTATAAAACTTCCACAGAGTTTAGTTGAATCGGATAAGTTACCTGAACCGATATTTACGCCTTCTACAAAAGCAGAAATCGGCGATCATGATGAAACAATTTCTCATCAAAAAGCAATTGATCTTGTTGGGGAAGATACATTTAACTTTCTTAAGGAAAAAACTTTAGAAATCTACTCTAAAGCAGCTGACTTTGCAAAAGGAAAGGGAATTATTATAGCCGATACAAAAATGGAATTCGGCATTGTTGACGGGAAAATAATTTTAATTGATGAATTATTAACTCCCGACTCCTCGCGTTTTTGGCCTGCGGATAAATATGAAAAAGGAAGAGCTCAAGACAGCTTTGATAAACAATACGTGCGGGATTATCTTTTATCAATTAATTTTAATAAAAAACCTCCGGCGCCAATATTACCCGATGAAGTAATTCAGAACACAAGCAAAAAATATCTCGAGGCGTTGGTTAAACTTACCGGGAAATCAATCTAAATATGTCACCGCAAAAATTAGAAATAGAGAACAGCGATACATTAAAAATTACATGGAATGATAACTCGGTAGATAAAATTAAATTAGTTGATCTTCGTAAAAACTGTCCTTGTGCAATTTGTTCATCTCAAGAACCAGGCTCCGATGAAATGATTGTAAGAAGATACATCGATTCTCAAGTTCAAGTAGCTTCTATAAGCCCGGTTGGTCAGTATGCTATTAATATCATTTGGAAAGACGGTCACAATACCGGTATTTATGAATACGATTATCTTAAAGAGTTAGCCGGAAAATTTAAAGTAAATTAAGTATGCTGCAATAATTTTGCTAAATTTCATTAAGTATTTTAATAACAATTTATAAATTAGTGAATGCTGCCTAAATGGTTTTACCGAATCAATTAACTACGTTAAGAATAATTCTTACTCCTATATTTTTCTTCCTTTTTATTTCGGATAACCCGTTACTGAAACAAATAGCTCTGATAGTTTATTTTATTGCCGCAATTACGGATTGGTACGACGGATGGCTGGCGAGAAAATTTAATTATATTACAAACTGGGGTAAATTTATGGACCCGTTAGCCGATAAATTTTTAACTTCGGCTGCGTTTGTTGCATTTTTTATCTTAGATATCGTTCCATTATGGATGGTAATAATAATTATTATTAGAGATTTTTATGTAACCGGTTTAAGAATTTACGCCGATATTCAACATAAAGCTTTTTCTACAAGTAAATTGGCAAAGGTAAAAACTTTTGTTCAGATGGTTTTTGTTTTTTACATTTTAATTGTTTTTACTTTAAAAACAATTAAACCGCTTATGTTAAACTTTAATCACGTATTTGATATACTTACCAATCACTATTTCATTTACTATACTATGCTTATTATTACGTTATTCACATTTTACACGGGTATAACTTATACAATAAATAATATTACTCTTATTAAGGAAATGTTTTCTTTTGAAACCAAATAAGCTTGAAAAATTTATAGGCTCGGGTTTTTTATCAGGTTATATTCCGTATGCTCCCGGAACATTCGGAAGTTTGGTTGCATTGTTGATTTATTTAATTCCCGGGTTTGAAAATCCTACAATAATGCTTATTTTCATTTCCTTAACTACTATAGTCGGGTTTTATATATCGAATAAATTTGAAAATGAATATGGTAAGGATCCGCCGCAGTGCACAATTGACGAATTTGTAGGGACATGGATCAGCTTACTTTTTATCCCGAAAATCCTATGGTTAATTTTAATAGATTTTGTACTTTGGAGAGCGCTCGATATTTTAAAACCATTCCCCGCAAGGCAATTGGAAAAATTAAACGGTGGTTTGGGTATAATGATTGACGATATAATATCCGGTATTTATAGTTTAATAATTGTACATATCTTTATATTTTTCGTATTATAATTTCTAAATTAAATTAAGAGTGAAATGAAAACTCATATTATTACTATTGGCGATGAAATCCTTATCGGTAGTACATTAAACACTAATGCTGCATTTATTGGTGAAAAGTTAACCGAAAAAGATTTTAATGTATTTAAGACTTCTGTAGTTGGTGACGATGAAGAAGTAATTTTAAATGAATTTAAAGAAGTTTACAACGATAACGATATTATACTTGTTACCGGCGGGCTTGGTCCTACACATGATGATATTACAAGAAAATGTGTGACAAAATTTTTTAATACCCAATTGAAGCTAAATGAAGAAATATTGAACGATGTTAAAGAAAGGGTAAAAAAACGCGGACTTGAATTAACAACATTAGTTGAAGGGCAGGCACTTGTACCCGAAATAGCAACCCCAATTAGAAACAGACGCGGTACTGCTCCCGGTATTTGGATTGAAAAAGATAATAAGGTTTTTATTGCAATGCCCGGCGTTCCGCACGAAATGTCTGCTATGATTGAAGATTTTGTTATACCTAAATTAGTAGAAAAGTTCGGTAATCAAAATGAAAATAAAATAACAATTCATTTATTAACAACAGGAATTCCGGAAGTGTCTTTGTATCAAAAATTAGGCGATTTGAACGAGTTACTGTCAGGCGCCAAAATGGCATTTCTACCAAGCCAGTTTGGTGTTAAAATGAGACTGACCGTTACCGGAAAAAATAAAGAAGAAGCTCAAAATAAATTATCTGAAATTGAGCAGCTTATAAGGAGCAGGGTTGGAAGATATATTTATGGTAAAGACAATGAGTCAATTGAGCAAGTAGTAGGACGCTTATTAAAAGACAGATGCTTAACTCTAGCTACTGCCGAATCTTGCACCGGCGGATTAATTAGCAGCAGGATAACAAACGTAGGCGGAAGCAGCGCTTATTTTGAAAGGGGATTTGTAACTTACAGTAACGGCGCTAAAGTAGAAGAGCTAAACATTGACGAGGATCTTATTGAACAATATGGCGCTGTAAGCATTGAGGTTGCCAGATATATGGCTGAAGGAGCCAGGAAAGTAAGCGGAACGGATATCGGCCTGGCAGTAACCGGGATTATGGGTCCAACCGGTGCAACGGAAGATAAACCCGTCGGATTGGTTTATATAGGAATTTCCGACGAAAAAGTTTGTACTGCAAAAAAATTTAATTTTGGAGATGATGACAGATTGTTAAATAAAGACAGAACTTCTCAGGCAGCGCTTGAAATGCTTAGAAGAAACTTACTTGGAATTCCTTATGATGAATAGGCTTTTCATTGCTCTTGATTTGCCTGATGATATACTTGATGATATAGTTGAACTGCGAGACCGGATATATAGTGTTGATAAGAATGTGCGATGGGAACCCAAAAACAAACTTCATATCACTCTTAAGTTTTTAGGTGATGTTTCTTCAGATTTAACAGGATCAATTTTATTAAATCTTAAGGAATTAACTGAATCATATTCAAAAATTCTGTTAATACCGGGAAAGTTTGGATTGTTTTATAGATATAAATTGCCTAAAATTCTTTGGCTGGGTTTTAAGTTTGATAACAATTTATTTAACTTAAGAAACAAGATTAATTTATCTTTTAAATATTTAGGGTTTGAAATTGACGAAAAAAAATTCCATCCGCATATAACATTATTGCGTATCAAAGAGAGCTATGATTTGAATAAAATTAAACAATTTCTATCCTATGACTTGCAGATAAATGAATTTACTTGCAATCAAATATCTTTGATCAAAAGTGAACTTAATCGTAATGGATCTGTATATACAAATATTAAAAGTTTTAACTTAAAATAACGGAGGAGTGATGGCGGGAGATAAAGACCCAAGAGAAAAAGTTTTGGAAGATACCATGTACAGCATAGAAAAAATGTACGGGAAAGGCTCAATAATGAAGTTGGGCGATGGAGCCGTAGTACAAATAGAATCAATTTCTACAGGCTCAATTTCACTTGATTATGCATTGGGAATAGGCGGTTTACCGCGCGGCAGAATAGTTGAAATTTACGGACCGGAATCATCCGGTAAAACCACTTTATGTCTTCACGTAATTGCGGAAGCTCAAAAGCTAGGTGGAATAGCCGCCTTTATAGATGCGGAACATGCCATGGATATTAATTATGCCAGGAAGTTGCATGTTGATATAAATAACTTATTGGTTTCACAACCCGATTACGGTGAACAGGCTTTAGAAATTGTTGATACGTTAGTTAGGAGCAATGCGCTTGATATCATAGTTATCGATTCTGTGGCTGCTTTAGTCCCGCGTTCGGAGATAGAAGGTGATATGGGCGATCCGCAAATGGGTGTTCAAGCTCGCTTAATGTCTCAAGCGCTTAGAAAAATAACCGGAGCTGTAAGCCGATCTAAAACATGCGTCATTTTTACAAACCAATTAAGAAGTAAAATCGGTGTTATGTTCGGCAGCCCCGAAACAACAACCGGCGGGAATGCACTTAAATTTTATGCTTCGGTTCGTTTGGATATAAGAAGAATTGCTGCAATAAAAGACGGGCAGGAGATAGTTGGAAATAGGACGAAAGTAAAAGTGGTAAAAAGTAAAGTTGCTCCGCCATTTAAACAAGTTGAGTTTGATGTTATTTATAATGAAGGTATCAGTAAAGCCGGTGATCTAATAGATCTATCGGTTAGTAAAGATATAGCTAAGAAAAGCGGAGCCTGGTATACTTACGGTAGCGAAAGATTCCAAGGAAGGGAACAATTTCGTCAAAGTTTAAAAAAGGATCCGGAATTAATGGCTAAACTTGAAGCTGATGTAAAAAAAGCTCTCGGTTTTGATGTTAAACCGGAAAAACCAAAACAAAAAGTTGAGGAAAAGGCAAAGAGTAAGTAATAATTGAAAAGAATAGTTCGTTTACTTAAAAAAGGAAGAAATGTTTTAATCTCTTTTGATGATGATTCTCAAATTTTAGTACGGGAAAATATAGTTTATGATCACGGCTTTAGAAAGAATGATGAATTAAGTGAAGCTGATTTGGATTTACTGGCAAGAGAAAATGAATTACTTAAGATTAAAGAAAAATCTTTCGATTTGCTTTCCAGGCGATCTCATTCGAAGAGTGAATTAAGACTTAAACTCTTAAAGAAAAATTTTGATTATCATTTAATTTCTGCCGTCTTAAACGATTTGGAAAAAATAAAATATCTTGATGACTACGACTTTGCAATAAAGTTTACCGATGAAAAAATTAAAAGAAGAAAACAAGGACTTAATTTAATACGAAAACAATTACAGAAGAAAGGGATAAGCCGGGAATATATCGATTCCGTCCTTTCCCGATATGAAGATGATGAAATAATCTTTAATAATGCCCTGGAAATTGGTAAAAAAAAGTATAATTTCCTTTTGAAAAAGGATATTGATCAAAATAAATTAAATTTAAAGTTACGTGCTTTTTTAACAGGCAGAGGTTATGACTACGAGATTATTAACAGAGTTTTAAATTCAATTATTACTGAATAGTATTGTTCAATTTAACATTGCTTCACTTACATAGTTGAAAAGATTGATTTTAGGTTATCACAAAGTCTTACTCTTTTATTTCTCAGCATAAAATATTATAGTTTTACATTATGGAAAAATTCAAAGGAATAGATTACTACAATCTGGAAAACTTATTAACGGAAGAAGAAATACTAGTTCGAAATTCCATAAGGAAATTCGTTGATGCCGAAATTATCCCGGTAATTGAAAAACATTATCGTGAAGCTACATTCCCGTTTCATATCGTTCCTAAGCTTGCCGAACTTGGAGTGCTTGGTATTACTCTTCCTCAAGAATACGGATGTGCGGGAATGAATAACGTTGTTTACGGTTTGGTTATGCAGGAATTGGAAAGAGGAGACAGCGGGCTGAGAAGTTTTGTCTCCGTTCAAAATAGTCTCGTTATGTATCCGGTATTTACCTTCGGAAGCGATGAGCAAAAAACGAAATGGCTCCCAAAATTAGCATCAGCTGAAAAGATAGGCTGCTTCGGATTGACTGAACCGGATTACGGTTCTAATCCAGGCGGAATGGTTACACATGCAGAAAAAACAGAAGGCGGTTATATCTTAAATGGCGCAAAGATGTGGATTACAAACGGTTCAATTGCGGATGTTGCTGTTGTTTGGGCTAAACTAGATGGAGTAATAAAAGGATTCTTAGTAGAAAAAGATTTCGAAGGATTTTCTGCTCCGGAAATGAAAGGCAAACATTCACTCCGAGCATCCGTAACATCTGAGTTAATATTTCAAGATGTTTTTGTACCCGAAGAAAATCTTTTACCTAAAAGTAAGGGTTTAAGATCCCCATTAATGTGTCTTAATCAAGCCCGCTACAGTATTGCATGGGGTGTTGTAGGTTCTATGATGGCTGTATACGATGCTTCGCTTAATTATGCTAAATCCAGGATTCAATTTAGTAAGCCTATAGCCGGTTATCAATTAACTCAAGATAAGCTTGTTTACATGTTAACGGAAATCACGAAAGCACAGCTTCTTAATTATCAGCTTGCCAAATTGAAAGACAGCGGTAAAGTAAAACATACTCAGATTTCAATGGCAAAAAGAAATAATGCAGAACAAGCATTAAAAATTGCAAGAATGGCCCGGGAAATATTTGGAGCAAATGGAATACTTGATGAATACCCGGTTATGCGTCATGCTAATAATTTAGAATCTGTTAAAACCTATGAAGGGACTCATGAAATGCATACACTGATTATTGGAGAAGATATAACAGGGATTTCTGCTTTTGAGTAGAGGATGGAAAGTTAAAAGTGAACTAAAGTTAAAAACTTAATTTTAGGTACTTTGGATTAAGTAAAATGAATAACAAAGATTTTGAATTAAGCTTAGAAACTTAACGGAGAGTAGAGTAATTAAAAACCAAATAACAAAATCCGGTACTTTAATTGGTGCAAATTATAGAGAAGCTAATAGAGCTAGAAGCAGAGCTGATTTTAAAAAAAAATATGTGAAAGTGAAGCTAGTTAAAGGAAACACCAACTTGAAATTATTTCATCTATGAACTGGTTCGAATCCGATAAAATTGCGAAATATAAAAAAGAATGTTCTGAATTATTGGGATTATTTACATCGATAAATAACAAACCAGACAATAATAAAAAGTAAATGTCTTTTATCAAAATGTTAGATTTAATAGATACAAAATAAATTTAAGTACTTGAAGTACTTTAGTCACTTTTAGTACTATATTTTAACTTTGGAGACAAAGAATGGAAATTGATAAAATAGTATACGAAGCCTTAACCTTTGATGATATCCTCTTAGTACCTGCACGTTCAACAGTACTACCGCGAGAAACGGAATTAGCTTCTTATCTAACAAGAGAAATTAAATTGAACGTACCGTTTATTTCTGCTGCAATGGATACGGTTACGGAAGCAAAAATGGCTATAGCAATGGCTGCCCAAGGCGGAATTGGTGTTATACATAAAAATATGTCCATTGAACGACAAGCTGAAGAGGTTGATAAAGTAAAACGTTCCGAGAGCGGGATGATAACCGACCCGATTACATTAACGGAAAATAAATTAGTGGAAGATGCATTAGCCCTGATGAGCAAATACAGGATATCGGGAATTCCTATTGTTGATAAGCAAAATAAGCTTATCGGTATCTTGACAAACAGGGACCTACGTTTTGAACCGAACGTACATTTCCCGATTAAAAAAGTTATGACTAAGGATAACTTAGTTACGGTTCCTGTTGGAACAACACTTGAACAAGCACAATCAATTCTTTTAAAATATAAAATTGAAAAACTACCGGTTGTTGACGACGAGGGGATATTAAAAGGTCTTATAACTTATAAAGATATTTCTAAGAAAATGAAATACCCCAACGCATGTAAGGATGAATTAGGCAGATTAAGAGTTGGAGCAGCCGTCGGTGTTACAAAAGATACACTTGAAAGAGTTGAAGCTTTGGTAAATGCTAAAGCTGATGTAATTGTAATAGATACGGCACATGGACACTCTGAAGGTGTATTAAAATCTGTTAAAAAGGTAAAAGAGAATTTCAAGGATATACAAATTATTGCAGGGAATATTATATCAAAAGAAGCTGCTTTGGATTTATACAGTATCGGGGTAGATGCGGTTAAGGTAGGTATCGGTGCCGGTTCAATTTGTACAACACGAATTATTGCCGGAGTTGGCGTTCCGCAAATTAGCGCTGTTATTGAAATTGCAAATGCGTTAAAGGATAAAGGATTACCTGTTATTGCCGACGGTGGAATTAAGCAGACCGGAGATGCCGCAAAAGCAATTGCAGCGGGCGCCGATACGGTAATGATTGGCGGCATGCTTGCCGGTGTTGATGAATCGCCTGGAGAAAAAATTCTATATGAAGGAAGAAGTTTTAAAGTTTATAGAGGAATGGGCTCGTTAGGTGCAATGCAAGAGGGAAGTAAAGACAGGTATTTCCAAGATGCCGAAGATGATATTAAAAAATTAGTTCCGGAAGGTGTTGAGGGAAGAGTGCCGTATAAAGGACCTCTCGAAGATACGATTTATCAGTTCGTAGGCGGATTACGTTCCGCCATGGGTTATTGCGGTGCAAAAACCATTGAGGATTTTAAGACTAATTCTAAGTTTGTAAAAATATCATCCTCAGGACTAAGAGAAAGTCATCCGCACGATGTTATTATAACTAAAGAGTCACCTAATTACCAATCTAAATTTTAGAGGATAAGTAAAATAAAATGTTTAACGCTCTTGTAATTGCTTACTATTATCCGCCAATGGGTTTAAG
>BDSW01000297.1 GCA_002898175.1 bacterium BMS3Abin04 | reverse complement strand
TAGAATTTGATTTTGATAAAGAATTACTACCGGATGTCCAAGGCAATATAGAATATTTGCCATTCAAAGACAATACATTTGATCTGGTAACATGTTTTGAAGTGCTTGAACATCTATCGTTTAATAAATTTGAAAATCTTCTTCATGAACTTGCTAGAGTTAGCAAAAACGAGGTTATTTTAAGTTTACCGTTCGCAAATAATAAATTTAGAATTTCTATATTTCTACCATTAATTCACAATTTATCATTACAATTTTTACTCCCAAAGTTTTATAGAAAACATAAATTTGACGGTATGCATTATTGGGAAATTGGAAAAATGAATTATTCTATGAAAAAAATTGTAAGAATAATAAAAAAGGTATTTGAAATCGAAGAGAGATATACTTTACCGGATAACACATACCATACTTTTTTTCATCTAAAAAAGTTGATATAAAAATGGCACGAAAAGTTTTATTTGCTGCGAACAATTTCTGGACTTCTCCTTTTCAGGTGGGTACGCATGAATTGGCAAAACAATTTCTAAAAAATAATTGGGAAGTTGCTTATATATCCGATCCGGTTTCGCCCTTGCATTTGTTTAGTAAAGATAAAAATCAGATTAAAGAAAGATTTAAAATCTGGAAAATCGGTGGGATTAAAAGTACTCCTTTGTGGGCATATGTTCCTTTCTCAATATTAAGTCCGGCAAATCTTCCTATACTAAAACAAAAATTTATCTTTAATAATTGGTATAAGTTTTCAATACCGAACTGTATCACAAAAGTAAAAAATGAAGGCTTTGAGAGTGTAGATTTATTGTATATCGATAGTGTATATCAGTCTTTCTGGTTAAAAGAAATTAAATATAAAAAAACTATATTCAGAATTGCCGATGATAATTTGGGCTTTTCCAGATATAAAAAAGATACTGTTTCCGAGATTGAAAACGAAATATCCTCAAAGGTTGATTATGTTGTTTATTCTGCTGAAACCTTGAGCGAAAAGATTAAGAATTTGAATCCCAACTCATACTTTTATTTGCCAAACGGTGTAGATTATACTCACTTTGCAAACGGGAAAAGCAAATTACCGACCGAGTTTGAATCAATTCCGGAACCCAGAGTTATATACTTGGGTGCAATTGAAAAATGGTTTGATTTTGATTTGATAAATTTTGCTTGTGAGCGACTACCCAAATACAATTTTATTTTAATTGGGAATCCAACCCTCGCAAGAGAAAAATTATTTAAACGACCAAATTTATTTATTCTAGGAACACGTCCATACAAAGACATACCGAATTATCTGCATTATTCTAATATTGGTATAATTCCTTTCGATAGAATCAATAATAAAATTTTAGTTGATTCAATAAATCCGTTAAAATTACTTCAATATTTTGCGTGCGGACTTCCGACTTTATCTGCAAGGTGGAAGCAGTTGGAAATAATGAATTCTCCGGTTGAAATGTATAATACTCATGAACAATTCATTAAAAAACTAGAAGACTTATACAATAGCAATATAGATATTAATAAACTTAAATCTTTCGCTCAGCAAAATGACTGGAGTAATAGATATAATGAAATTATTAAAAATTTAGGTCTTTAAAATAAATGGAAAAGATGACAATAGATTTAAGAATGATTAACAATTCCGGCATTGGGACTGTCATTCAGAATTTATTGCCATATTTTGTTAAAGAATTTGATGTAGTTGGAATTGGCGACAAATCGATTTTAAAAAATTTTTCTTGGTATAACAATGTTAAAATTATTGAATCTAAAGCAGCAATCTATTCCATATCTGAGCAAGTAAAATTATTCCTTAAAAATAAGGAGAGCAACATATTTCTTTCTCCACATTATAACGTTCCGGTTTTCCCTATAAAAGCAAACAAACGTTTTGTAATAATTCACGATGTTTACCATCTTGCTTTCAGTAATACTCTTTCATTCAAACAAAAGATTTATGCAAACTTTATGATAAATAGAGCAGTAAAATTATCAGATAAAATTTTCACTGTTTCGGAATTTTCAAAATCGGAAATTATTAAGTTTACAAAAGCTAAGGAAGGAGACATAATTGTTGCTCCAAATGGAATTGATACTTCCAAATTCTCTCATTCTATTTCTCTGAATGATGAACTCTTAATACAAAAAAAATATAATTTACCGGAAAATTATATTCTTTTTGTTGGTAATTTTAAACCACACAAGAATTTAATTAATTTATTATTTGCGTTCAATAAGTTGCAAGATGAGTTACAAGATTATAAACTTGTGGTTGTCGGTAAAAAAGAAGGGTTAATTACTAAAGATAATGAATCGGAAGAATACTTAATAAGTAACCCAAAGTTATTTAAAAAAGTTGTTTTTACAAATTATATTCACCCGGACGAGCTAAATGTTATCTATAAAAAAGCATCTGTATTTGTCTTTCCATCATTATATGAAGGATTCGGCATCCCTCCGCTCGAAGCAATGGCTTCAGGGTGCCCTGTTGTCTCAAGTGATAGAGCATCGCTGCCGGAAGTATGCGGAAATGCCGCAATGTATATAAATCCGTTAGACCCGGAAGATATATATAAAAAGATTAAACTGATGATCTTAAATAAAAATATACGAAGAGATTTTATTTCTAAAGGATTTAGCCAAATTCATAAATTTAATTGGGAGATAACCGCTAAAACATATTTAAAATATCTTAGAAAGGGATCGCATTGATGAGAACAGCAATTGTACACGATTGGTTTGTAAATTACATGGGCTCCGAAAAATGTGTTGAGTCGTTTGTTAACATTTGGAAGGATGCGGATGTATTCTCACTAGTAGATCATTTAACGCCTGAGCAGCGCAATTTGATCTTAGGCGGGAAGAAAGTAACGACAAGTTTCATACAAAAGCTTCCTTTTTCAAAAAAGCATCATCGCAATTATCTGCCTCTTTTCCCTTTAGCAATAGAACAATTTGATTTATCTAAGTACAAAGTAATTATTTCCAGTTCCCACGCAGTTGCAAAAGGCGTTATAACTAATGCCGACCAACTACACATAAGCTATTGCCACACTCCAATGAGATACGCATGGGCATCATACAGCCAGTATGTAAGTGATAATAATCTTTCTTCTATCAAAGGATTCATACTAAAATACATCTTACATAAATTGAGAATTTGGGATTATGTATCAAGTAAAAGGGTCGATTACTTTATTGCGAACTCTAACCATATTGCAAGAAGGATTAAAAAAATTTACGGACGGGATGCTGATGTAATTTATCCGCCGGTTGACGTAAATAAGTTCCCGCTTGAGACAAACAAAGATGATTATTATTTAACCGTCTCCCGGTTTGTACCATATAAAAAAATCGATCTAATCGTAAAAACGTTTTCAAAGCTAAAAGATAAGAAGTTAGTTGTAATTGGGAACGGACCGGAATTGGATAAGATTAAAAAATTAGCAGGTAATAATGTTGAACTGAAAGATCACCAGTCTTTTGAGTCTTTAAAAAAATACATGCAGAAAGCAAAAGCATTTGTGTTTGCAGCTGAGGAAGACTTCGGTATTACAATTGTTGAAGCTCAGGCATGCGGAACTCCGGTAATTGCATATAAAGTAGGTGGAGCATCGGAAACGGTAATTAATAATAAAACCGGAGTCCTTTTCGATTCACAAACCGAAGAATCTCTTACTGCAGCGATAGAAAAATTTGAGAGCTCTATTAGTACTTTTGATGCCGAGATTATTCATCAACATGCAAGTTTATTTTCCAGGGATAATTTTGAAAGAAACATGAAAAACTATGTAGACGAAAAGTTAGAAGAGCATTTTAATTTATGATTGTAAACAAAAATTCAATATATAATTTTAGGATATTTACAGATTTTTTACTGCTGAATGCATCCTTCATTCTAGCTGCGGTTTTGGCACAGTCCTGGGAAATTTTACTTTCACGTCCCTACATGTTTCTACTTCTTATCTTGCTAAACCTTCTTTGGCAGCCCACAACAAATACAGTCAAGCTTTACGATGATTTAAACAATAGATTATTTTCGGCTTTTGTAATAAATATTATTAAGATAATTACTTTTCAAATTATAATTATTGTATCTTTTATATTTATTGTAAAAGAAGATCTGTTTACAAGAAATTTCATTTTATACTATGGTTTAATTTTAGCATTCGCAATTATTCTAAAAGAATTTATACTTAGAAAATATTTAACTTCCTCTAAATTTTCAGAAAGCCGTTTAAGAAAGCTAATAATTGTCGGTGAAACCGACACAGGATATCAATTTAAGGATTTAATAGAGAATAATCCTTCGTTCGGATATAACTTTTTAGGTTTTATTGATGATGAAACGGATAATGAGGCTGGTAAAACGCTTGGTAAAATTTCAGAACTGGAAACTATAATTTCCAAAACAGGTGTGGATAACATTGTAATTGCGCTTCCCCTTGATAAATCCGACTTGCTGGAAAATCTTTTAAGAATATGTGATAGAAATGCACTACAAACATATATCATCCCGGATTATTTCCGTTTCGTATCCAATAAATTTAAAATTGAGTTGTTAGGAAACTTCCCGGTAATTGCCGTCAGAAATAATCCATTGGATGAAATACAGTGGAGAATTCTAAAAAGAACTTTTGATATTTCTTTTACGTTATTTGTTTTCTTTACAATCCTTTGGTGGTTAATTCCATTAATTTATCTTGCTGTAAAATTCACTTCGAAAGGTCCCGGTTTCTTTATACAAGAAAGAATAGGCAGAAATAATTCGGTTTTTAAGTGTTATAAATTCAGGACAATGAATTTAGACGCAAGTATGGATAAAAATTCAACAAAACCAGTAACCGATTCCGATGAACGAATAACGCCGATAGGCAAAATTTTACGCAGGACAAATATTGATGAACTACCGCAATTTTTAAACGTAATTAAAGGCGAGATGTCAATTGTAGGACCAAGACCTCATGCAATACCGTTTAATAACACCTACCAAGAAATTGTTGAGGAAATCAAACTACGTCATAGAGTTAATCCCGGTATAACAGGCTGGGCGCAGATACACGGTTTAAGAGGCGACACTTTTGATTTCGAAAATAATAAAATCAGAACCAGAAAGAGAGTTGAACATGATATTTGGTATATTGAGAACTGGTCGTTCTTCCTGGATATTCAAATTATTTTAGAAACAATTCTACAAATATTCGGGAATAAAAATAAGGGTAATTAAATACAAACCGATTTTGCATTAATTTTTAAGTTTTGACAATTCATAATTTACACTCATACCCAAAGAAAGCAAATTGTAACGATAAGATCGGTGAAAAAATAAATCCGCCCGTTAAAGCGGCAACAAACAGAGCAGTATTAGAAGTAATTACACTCAACAATATTTTCTTATTATTCCGGTTTAAGAATCTGTTTGAAAAATAAGCGGGTTAATATCCGACTATCAAGATTGTGGAAGAACTCATAAAAATTCTTTTAATTTATAGTATATAAAGTTCTATTTATTTTAAGTTTAGATACTCATAAATATCTTTAATAATTACTTTTTCTTTAGCAGGATATTGTTCAAAGAAATCTTTTTGCTTTCCCTCAAATTTGCGTCCGTATTTAACTTCAATTAGTTTTTCCCGGATTAAAAAATCAATTTCATTTCCGTTGCTGTAAACGTAACAAGGATTTTCGTTTTTTATTTTTAAGAAAACAAGATTCTCAAATTGAGCACCCTTATCTCTGAAACCGGTAATATAATTTTTAATACCCAAATCTGCAGCATAAATTTTTTTCGGAGCGCGAAGTCGTTCGTTTAATTTTCCGCATCTTTCAATTGTGTAAATTAAATAGGAATTCCGAAAATATTCCAAATATCTTTTTGCAGTTTCCACCGATATACCAAGCACTCCGGATATTTTATTTAAACTTCCTTGTTTTCCGGCGCGCTCCATTAATAAACGAAAAAAATCTTTTAATGATTTAATATCGCGGACCCCTTGATAATAAGCAATATCCTTGTAAATAATCGAATCTATTAAACTATCGAGATAAGAAATATCCTTTGTTAAAACATATTCCGGAATTCCGCCGGTTTTCATGTATTCCTCGAAATATCGTTCAAGCAGATAATTTTCGTTTGGCTTTATTTTAATTTCATTAAATAATAAATACTCTGTAAAATCAAGCGGCAAAATTTCAATAATTTTAGATCTG
>BDSW01000296.1 GCA_002898175.1 bacterium BMS3Abin04 | reverse complement strand
TTCAGTAATGTGTATTTTTATAAGCTTTTCATATTCTGCTATTCTTGATGTAAATAATTTTGAAGCGCGTATATTATAATATAGTTGTGCCAATAAAAACTGTATTTCAATAATGTGAGTGATGTTATCTAAATTAATAAAAATATCTAATGCTTTTAACAAATTTTTCTCTGCCTTTTCATAATTAGCAATATCAATATAAAGTTCTCCAATATTTAAGAAAAACAAACCAATTTTAAATTTTGTGTCAATTATGTTAGCTAATTTTAATCCTCTTAAATAAGAATCTTCAGCTTTTTTAAATTCTGAATTTTCATGATTTGATATGCCGTAACTTAAGAAAACATTAGTTTCTACTTCTAAAATACTATACGCCGTACTAATTTTCAGAGCTTCTTCCCAATATTTATTAGCTCTACCTATTTTTGATAAAATATAATTTATATTTCCTAAATTGCTTAATGCTTTTACAGAATTAAATAAATCATTTTGTACTTGAAAATATTTAAATGCTTTTTGAAAATAGGAAATAGCTTTAGTAAAATTAGAAGCATTGAGTTCAATAATCCCTAACAAATTATATACTTTCGCTTTAATTTTATTTGATGTTTTTTTTTTATTCAGTAAACCATCACACTTTTCTTTAGCATTTTCAAACTTGTTTATATAAGTTTCCGCAGAAGCGATTGCTGCTAGCAATTCATCTTTATGAGAATTACCAAATGAATTTGAGAGTAAACTTTCATAAATTTCAATAGCATCGTCAACCGCTCCCATTTCAGTCATGCAATCTGCTTTTCTAAAAAGTAACTGATTTTTAATTTGCTTTGATAATTCATTCTTTAGTAATTCTTCAATAACCTGGTTAGAGTTTTTATAGTCGCCCAAAATTACTTGAACTCGACTAAGATGATTCAAAAAATATATTTTCTTTTTTTCCTTAATTGGAAGACTTATTAAGTGTTCAAGCAGCTCTTTTTCGTAACTATAAGCATTTAGTTTTTCAGCTGAACTTATTTCTTCACCGAGTAATTCAACAGTTTTATCATAGGATTCAGCTAGCTCGAATTGTTGAGCTAATTTAACCTTATCGATAAGATTTTTCTTTTCATAAAAAGCGTTTGCAATCTTGTAATGCAGCTCTTTTTTGTTTTCCAGATTCTCGTAAACAAAATTTTTAAACGCGGTAGAAGCAAATCTAATTTCATTCCCATTATTTAATAATATACTATTATCCACCAGTTTATCAATAAAATACTTTCGATTTACTGCTGAGTTGAACAGAGCCAGAATCTTTTGTGAAACCGGGAAAGGAATGGCAGAAATAATGTTTAGCATATCCTTCTCACTTTCGGATAATGCATCATACTTATTAAGAAAGAATTTTTGCGATCCGATTTTTAACTGAGATACTTTTACACTACTTTCATCAAATAATACATCCCCATGATCAGTACGTATAATATCATATTGGAATAGTTCTTCTAAGTAACTAAGAACATTTCCGGGTGATAAATCGGAGTATGCTATAATACTTTTGTTTATTTTATCTAAAGGAAATTCCTCGGATAATGTTTTTGATATTAATAATTTTATATCCGGTTCATTAAAACTTTTGATTCTAAGTTTATTTATTGATTTATCATTGTTTGTAATTTTTGACACACTTTCATTTAAAGTAATTATTAACTTTGCTTTATTAACAACAAACAGCGGAAAGATCGTTTTAATAAAATTCTGAGTGAATAAATCATAATTCTCAAACTGATCGAGGATTAAAATGAAATGAAATGTTCTTGATAAATAGTTAAAAACAAATTTTAACTTTTCGCTTAATCGTTCTTGTTCGGTATTAAGAAGATTTTGGATATCGGATTTAATGTTTTCCTCAAGATTAAAATAAATAAAATCAGCAAACAATAATCTTGTCAGAATAGTTTTCCAAATTGGTTGATTTTTCAAAGAATTACTATTGTTAATTAAGATAGCTTTATGAAAGTTCTGATAAATCTCCTCTGAAATTGAAGTTTTTCCTGCTCCCTCAGAACCCGTGATAACCAGAACATTTTCAATTTCTTTATTAACTACAAAATTTTTAACAAAAGCAGTTAGCTCATTAACAACGTAAGTCTTTACCGGTTTCCAAGATTTTATGTAATTATCTGAAATCTTAATATTTAAATCTTTTAAAATACTCAGAGCATTTTTATACCTTTGCGAAGGAGATTTATTTAACAACTTCTTTAATACCATTAATATTAGTTTAGAATATTTTACCGGCGGGAAGTTCGGCTCATGATTAATTGCGGCGTTAAAAATATCCAGTTCATCTTCTGCACTAAAAGGAAATTTTTTATAAATGAGGAAATAAAGAACTATCCCTAGGGAGTATAAATCTATTCTATTATCAATCTCTTCACCTTGTAAAATCTCAGGGGCAATATATTCTGCTGTTCCCTTTTTATCTTCAGCGAGCTTATTAGAATTTAGTTCACACAGACCGAAATCAATTAATTTCAGTTCTACTTTATCTTGATTACTCCTAACTAGAATATTTTCAAGCTTTAAGTCGTAATAAATATAATTTGAGCCATGGATATAAAAAAGCGTATAACAAATTTGACTAATGATATTTTTTAATAATTCTTCATTTGGTTTTATATAAAAATTGTTTATCGGAACACCGTCAAAATATTCTAATGTAAAATAAGTTGAACCTTTTAATATTTCTAGTTTGAATTCTTCATCTCCAGTCAAAGCAACTGTACCATAATCAAAACTTTTAACAATATTTCTATTATTGAATTTTTTAAGCTTAATATATTCTTCCCGAAAATCTATTTTTTCATATTCTTCAAC
>BDSW01000295.1 GCA_002898175.1 bacterium BMS3Abin04 | reverse complement strand
CTATTTGGGCAGCAAAAGATACTGCAAAGAAGAGCAGTAACTTTTGCACTAAATTGTTTCCGGGAACGAAATTATATATAAGTTTTCTAAAGTAAGGATAGAAAATCAGTATGGATAAAACAGCTGAAAACGACAATTGAAAACCTGCATTAAAAATCTCGTTAGGATTTATTAACAGAACTATAAACGCAGCAATAGCAAGGGAGTTGAAGCTGTTTGTACTTCTATTAGAAAGGAAAGTAACAATAATTATAATTGCCATAATGGAAGCCCGCAAAACCGGAGCATGCACACCGGTTATTAAAAGGAATAATAGGATTCCCAAAACGGTAAGACTGTAGCGCAGTATAATATTGAACCTGCTGAAAAGTAGAACAAATATTAAAACAATATAGCCGACATGCAGCCCGGAGACGGCAAGTACATGCACTACTCCTGCATTTATAAAATTCTCTTTTGTTTTATAGTCAAGCTCACTTCTATCGGCCAGCAACAAACCCCGTAACAAAGCATAAGACTCAGGTATATTTAATTTTCTTAATGAGCTGTCAATATTTTTTCTCAAAGCAAAGATACTATTCTTAATCAAACTTGTACTGTTTTTAAGAATTTTTAGATTCTGAATTTTACTGACCGACATTGTTCCTGAAATTCCAATTGATTCTAAATACTTTTGATAATCAAATTCTCCGGGATTACGCATTCTTTTCCCTTCGGCGAGCGTACCTTTTAGAAGTAAGTAATTACCTATTCCCAATCGATTATATAGATATTTGACATTTTTAGTAGACGGGTCGAATATTTTACAAAGTAAATTAAACGTCTTATAACTATTAAGATTTACGCTTTTAATAGAATCAACAGACAAAACCAATTGTATATGATTTTTTTTAATTAGTGATATATCGGTTATTTTTCCATAGATATATACTTTTTTTATCTTTGGTTCCGTAAACGGATAGGACGCTTCATTGTTCTGAGAAATATTAAAAAGGTATGCACCAAAACTTAATATTGAAAGTGCGAAGAGAATTTCAGCAATTTGTTTATGTTGATGAATTCTACTAAAAAAAGAAATGAATAACCCTATGGAAAGAGCAACAAGCAAAATTACTATAAGCAAAGTTTCGCTTGGATTTAAGAACTTGGAAAGGATAATTCCAATTATAAAAATTAAAACAAAACCAACAAAGGGATATTGTTTCACTTATATAAACCGAGAATAGCTTTTTTTATGTCGTATAAATGTTTAATTTTTCTGCGAAGTATTTTTGCGTCTTTACCAATAGTAATTGTTAATGCAGGATTTCTTGTGTGAGTTTTAACGGAAATATCTTCCAAGTTACCGTGGTCGGAACAAACAATTAAATTAGTATCATTCTCAATGTGAGTGAATACATAGAATAAAAAATCATCCAGCACAGAAAGTCTCTCCTCCATATCTCCTTTATTTCTTCCATGTCCCAAATGGTCGGTATGAAAATACTCGAACATTGTAAAATGATTACGTTCGGTAAGACGCAACAATCTTTTTGCAGCAGTCTTAGGCAAAATAATAGGAATCTTATAATGTAACTTTTTCACCCAATATTCATTATCAATTTCGGCGCTTACTGCATTCGAATGTCTTAAATCTGTCGAAGATCTCAGTTTTACATTACTTAAAATGCAGCTTAAAGTGGATACGCTTAACCTTCTTCTACCCTTGTTAACATAATCAAAAAATATTGACGGATAAGCATTTGCAAAAGCGACTTTTTTATTTAGCCTTAAAAATTCTTCAAAAATATTTTTCTTTTCGATAATTGGTATTAATGTTGAATACGGATAGGGACCGAAATGTTTACCGATTTTCTTTGCTGCATTTATACCGCAGAATATTGATGTTTGCCCTGTACCGCTTTGAGGTAATCCGGGAATTCCTAAATGGGCATCTGTCGGGAATAAAAATGCAGTTTCGTCTTTTTCTATATACCGGTTGCTAAGGCTAGGTATTTGATTAAAATATTCAGTAAATATTTTAAATTTATACTTGAAAAACGGATTAATCTTTTTATCGGCTTTCCCGATACCTAATCCGTCAATAAATATTAAGAGAGTAGATTTCAAATTCATATATTATTTAATCTATAATTATTTATTCTTAGATTCAACCAAGACCGTAACGGGTCCGTCGTTAATAATTTTAACTTCCATCATGGCGCCGAAAATACCATGTTTTACCTTCTCGCTACCTAAGTTAAACTGCAATCTACTAATAAATTTTTCGTATAAAGATTCCGCTAAATCCGGTGGCGCAGCTTCGTTATAGCTCGGTCTGTTACCCTTTCTTGCATCACCATACAATGTAAATTGGGATATAATAAGAACTTCACCGTTTATTTGCTTGACTGATAAATTCATCTTACCGTCCTCATCATCAAAAATACGAAGGTTGGAACATTTACCGGCTACAAAATTAACATCCTCTTCAGAATCGTTTTCTTTTACACCGAGTAAAATAACCATTCCCTTGCTGATCCTCTTGTCATAATTATGAGATGGAATTTTAACTCCGCCTTCAGTAACTCTTTGAACTAAAGCTCTCATTGTAATTCCCCCAAAACTATCCTATCAATATCAGCATAATCCTTAAGAACTTTAATATCAACAAAATTGTTTATAGTAAATATTTCGGTTACTTCATCTGCTTGTCCCTGAGCAATCTCTACAAAAAGTTTCCCATTTTTATTTAGAAGGTCTTTTGAAACTTGACCGATTCTTTTATAAAATTTTAACCCGTCATCAAAATCCGTGACAGCTATATCAGGTTCAAATTCACTTATTTCACTCTCCAAATCTTTATAGTCTGTTTTATTTACATACGGAGGGTTAGACACTATTAAATCAAATTTGTGATTTAATGAATTTATAGAACCGTTTAGAATATCAAGTTTATAAAACTCAATACTATCGGATACTTCATTATTCATTGCATTTTCTTTTGCTATATCCAGCGCTTCATCTGAAATATCAATTGAAGTTACACGTGCTCCGGGAATATTCTTTGCTAAAGCTATGGAAATATTTCCCGAGCCCGTACCAATATCTAAAATATTAAGAGCTATTGAATCTTTATATTGCTCAACTATTTTTTCAACTAATAATTCGGTTTCAGATCGTGGAATAAGTACTGAAGGACTTACTTTTAACTCAAGTCCAAAAAACTCAACATTCCCAACAATATACTGAAGCGGTTCATGTTTTGCCCTTCGGGAAATAAATTCACGGTACTTTAAGCGTTCACTTTCTTTCAACGGCCTATCAAATTTAAGATAAAGATCAAGTCTTTTACAATGTAATATACTCGCAAGAAGTATTTCTGCGTTTATTCTTGGGGACTTAATTCTCTTGTTATTTAGATAGTCTTCAGAAAGTTTAACTGCATTTAAAACGGTTAGCATTTTATAATTCAGATTAATAATAAATATAAATTTAGGAAAACTTAGACAAACAAAGAAAGATAAACTCTACTGAAATAAAGAATTACAGTTATTTTTTATTTTCCTTGTAAACGCTCATAATATATTCAGCCACTGCCCGGGCTTCGTTAGGTTTGAGTCCTTGATTAGGCATAATAGGATAATCTTTATTAATCTTCCTTGGATTCAATATAAAGTCAACAAGTTCATCCATTTTCCCCTCAAATTGCGGAAGGGTTTCATTGTAAGGTGGTCCAACAACTTTATGATCAAAAGAATGACAAGCTATACATCGTCCGTTAAAAATATCTTTACCGCTGACTTTTTCAGAAATTACTCCTAATTTTTCTTTTAAATTTTTAGAATGCTGTTCGTAATTATTTTCGAGTACGGCAAAATGTTTGCTTGATGCTGTTTCAAATGCAAATTGATCTTTTACTATTAAAAATGCAAATATTAATATGAAGACAAAAAGAGTTGAAGGAACGTATTTAAGATTTCCTTCCTTGATCATAACATACAAGAAATTGCATGCAATTAAAATTAGGATCAGTGCTATTAGCGAAAACAAAAATATGTTTGCATTGAGAGCTGCGCTAGGAACAACAACAATATTTAGTAAGATATCGATCGGAATAAATAAAGTAAATAACAAACCCGATTTCAGCGAAAAGTTTTTTACAATATTTAAATACTCATCATTGCCTTTAAAGTTGGAATTAGGTCTAAAATAAATATATAAAACTACTATCGCCGTTACTGCAAGAGAAGCAATTAACAAAGTAATAAAGTTAACAATAACCGGTACCGAAAACCAGACCGAAAGAAATGATGGATTAGGAGCCCATTTTTGCGGATTGAGCGCCAATTGGATTGCATTAATTAGTTTATAATCCGCAATTAAAAGGAATAACAATCCCCAACCGGCAAATTTATTAAAAGTTCTATCTGCAGTCGAAGAATATTTTTCAAACTCATCTTCAATCGACTCATCATTACTTTCTTTAATTTTATCGCTGGAAATAAATCTAAAAATGTCTTTTAAATGAAAAGCATACTTATAGGTATAAAGGAACAATAATGCTGCAATTAGAAAGATCAAAGATACCGTAAGATGATAAGCCACATAAGATCCGGTTTTATCCAACAATTGAGCATAACAAAAAACAGCAGTTATTAAAGGAATTATTCCAAAACCGAAAGCCATACTTTTATTCAATGTAACCATATCTATTAATTCTTTAGCGAATTTAAAATATAATGACTCTTTCCCGGTTTTCTTTTTCTTTAGATATAAAATAGAATAAATTGTACTACCTGTAAGAATACTTAGATAAGGAATTAAAATAATAAACGTAATTGTTAACAACCCGCGTAATAATTCCATATGATTTGCAGATTGCGGAAGTACTATTTTATCTAAAAAATCCATTAATAAATTCCTTAAAATTCTAATAAAAATAATTTATCATCTGATAACAAAATAACAACTGCTAAAGTATAAAAGTTAAAATAAATATTACAATTAGGGTAAAAACAACTACTCCGACAAATACTTTAAATATAGGTTCACTTGTTTTAATATGCATAAAGTTTGCAGCAACATATGTTGCTTGAATAGCAGCAATTAGTAATGCTAAGAATAATGTATAATTTCCAAAACGCATACCCGATATTGTTACAGTCAAAGAAGTTAAAGCAATTAACCCCAGCCAGACAAAAATATAAGTGCCGTAATCTATAATATGATTATTTTTAGTGTGTTCATCAATCATTCTTTTTTGCCTCATTGAATTAAATAAAAAAGCGGAAATAAAAATATCCAAATCACAACAACTAAATGCCAATAAAGACCTGAGTTTTCCAATTTAATATAATTATCAAATACAATTTTATTTTTTAATAAAAACACCAACATAAAAGTGAGAACAATTATTCCTATAAATACATGGAGACCGTGTAAACCGGTCATTGCAAAATACAGATCAAAAAAGAGGACCTCCCCGTTCCCTTTTTTCAATAGTGCATCCGAACCAGGATAAATTCCTTTTCCAATTTCATTAGACCATTCAATAAATTTATTCACTAGGAATAATAATCCAAAAAATATTGTTGAGGCAACAAATAAAATTGAAAGAAAACGGTTTTTTCTTTGAATCGCCGCTATCGATAATACCATTGTTAAACTACCGGTTAAAAGGATAATAGTGTTTATCGTTCCAAAAGTCGTATTCATCTCCATAGCAGCAAGATGAAACTGGTCGGGATATTTGAATCTGTAAACCGTATAAACTATAAACATTCCGCCGAACAAAACTAATTCAGCAAATAAAAACAACCATATTCCAATTTTCACCCCTTCACCATCACGATGAACGTGAGATTCAGTATGTGCAAACGATTCATTTGATTCCATATTCCGTTCCTTCTAATTGACTAAAATCATAAGGTTCATGAGTTACGTTTGGTATTGTTTCAAATTTTTTTAAAGAAAGATATTGATCTTGATGCTCCTCAATTCCAACTCCTATCTTATCGGTAGTTTCTACATTGTATTCACTATGGAATACGAAAACAAATACAAGAGATAATACTGCTTTTTCTATTTTGAATGAAAAAGACTTCATCTATGATATTTTTCTTTGATAGACTTTACCTAGATAAGTATAAATTGATCGAAGTTGTGTTTTAGATAATCTAATCGCCGAACTTTTTAGACCCAAAGAAATAGGATCATAGATTAATTTTTGAGTAAAATTATCAAAATCTTGTTTGGATAAAGCTACTATATAAACATTCATAAATCTCTTAAGATTCGATGTAACACTTTTTAGAAGTGACGCTTCAGGCGATTGATCATTTTCTATAAATTCTGCAATGGAACTGCTCTTTTTAAGTATTTCCTTGCTTTCATCAACAATGTTATCCAGAGCCATCTTCACCGGGATTTGATTAGGAGTAGCGGTACCGGCAGAAAGATTATATGTAAAATCAAGTTCCATTAAAATTTCTTCATCTGTAATTTTAGGAAAATCCGTAAATGTTCTTATATATTGAATAATTGCAATTCTATCGGAAGGAGGTAAATATTCATAAGCCGACATACCTGTACCCTTTATACCATCATTGATTGATTTGTACATTTCAAATAAAGACCTTCCGTTAACCCACCCATCTTTACTATGAAAATTTCTTGGTTTCGGATTTAACGCACCTCCTGCAGGTCCATTCCCTTTACCGTCTTGTCCATGACATGAAGAACATGTACTAACAAACAATTCTTTACCTTTCGCAATAAATTCGGGAGTAGGGTTTTTAACTAAATCCAGATCCATGGCGGGTTTTACTCCACCTTTTTTTAGTTCAACTTCAATATTTTTTGTAGAATCAACCGGAATAATAACTTGAGGCATTGAATTAATAGTTATAACATCCAAATGCTTAACATAGTAAATACCGCCTAAGAGTATAATCACAAAAACTATTAGATAGAACCACCCATACAAACGAATAGGATCTCTTAATAGGTCCTTAAAATCAATTTCATCTTCTATTTTTCTTTTATCATTCATAATCTAATTTTATTTAAAGTCTAAAATTAATTCCTCTTTTAAGTTTTGGATCACCGATAGGAACAAGGTTTTTATTTTTTGCTCTCCAATTGAATATAAGAATAATTAGTCCAACTGCCAGGATTGGGAATGATAGTTCTACCCAGCCTGGGACGTATGATCCTTCTTCATAAGTAGGCATAACAATCCAGAGTAAATCAAAATAATGAGCAGCAAGTATCCACAAAGACATAAATTTAAGCCGCTTTGGATTCATTTTCGAAGGTTGAGAAAGAAGCGCAAAATATGGGACAACAAAATGGATAACAATCAATAAAACCGAATAGATAATCCAATTACCTTCCCACTTTTCTAGGAACCAAAATGTCTCCTCAGGTAAATTTCCGTACCAAATTAGTAAATATTGACTAAACGCAATATATGCCCAAAAGTTAATGAACCCAAAAAGCAATGCTCCAAAACTGTAATAATGATCTTGATTCAATCCCTTAACAAAATATCCCCGTTCATTAAGTTTAATAATAGTATAAGTTATTGCTGCTAAAGCAGCCAAAACGGTACCTGCAAAATAATAAATACCGAAGATTGTAGAAAACCAATGCGGTTCTAAACTCATAAGCCAATCAATAGAAAAGAAACTAATAGTTAAAGCAAAGAACGGAATAAAAATAGCCGACCATCTTAAATTTTTCTTTGTATAAGATTGATCTCCATTTTCATCTTGCTTCAAAGAATTGCGGGTGATGAAATAGAAAAATATAATCCAAATTAAAAAGAAAACTAAATTTCTAATAGCGAAAAATGAAACATCAAGATACGAACTTTTTGCTTTTAAGTATTCATCACCTTCAACAACAGCAGTATGAGTCCAATGATAAATTTCATGCATATTAAAATAAGCGGGTAAAGCGAGAAGAGGCAAAATAAAAAGTAAGGCGCCAAAAAATTCGGCTACTCTCCTAAAAGGAGTACTCCAAACAGCTCCGGACAAATATTCAACCGTTATCCAAAATAAGGACCCTAAACCAATACTTGTAACAAAAGTTAAAAAGATTACGCTATTAAAAGCACTTCTAACACTATCAAAATAAAATGCCAAAATTACAAGAACAAGTCCCAGCCCAAATAAAAGAAATCCAATCTTACTTAAGCTTGATGGCAGTTCTTTCTTATTATACTCGACAGTAAAGTTGGAATTACTCATGGTAAATCGGACTCCTTAGCATTTAATGATCTTTGAAGAGCTCTAACATATAAGATAACAGCCCATCTTTCCTCTCTACTTAATTGAGAAGAATAGGAAGGCATTACGTTTTGTCCTTCTGTAATTACATGAAATATTCTGCCGTCACTCCAACTCCTAACTTTTTCAGAATGTAAGCTCGGAGGATTTGGGAACTGTCCTCTTAATCGACTATCCCCTTCTGCATGGTAACCATGGCAAGGACTACAGTAAATATTATACTTTGTTTTTCCCAATTCCAAATTGTACTTAGTCGGCAAAAGAGGATTAAGTAAATCCTTAGCAGCTAATTCCGGTTTGTTAACAAATTCATAAGGTAAAAAGCCCCTAGCCACAGTACCTTCAACAGGCATTCGCATCCCTTTCCCGTTTTTAAAGAATTCCGATTTTTCTTGGACAATTACTTTATTCTGCTTCATCATCCAGTTGTAGGGCGGTAAAAACATCAATTTGTTTAGAGTGATATATGTAGACCCGGAAACGAGAACAAATAAAATAATTAAGAACCAAATAAATTTCGGTTCAAATATTCTAGGCTTAAAATTTATAACTTCTTCATGATAAAATATTGGGAAAACTTGTGATGCCCCAAGAGAAGCAAAAACTTGTTTTATATTCGACTCGTCAAACTTCGGATCATCCGCTAAAATCACAATACCATATTTATTAACGGATACCTGTTTCAAATAATCCGTATCATGTAAAGGATGACTATTGTTAGGAAATTTAAAAATAACAAACAACATTGTAACAACTGTCATTATTGAAGCAGATAAAACAGTTATTTCAAAAGTAATAGGTATGTATGCAGGCAATGCAAAAAATGGTTTACCGCCAATAATCAATGGGTAATCAACCGAGTTAGTCCACCACATAAAAAACAACGCCGAAGCAGCTCCTAAAAATCCTACTACAAGTGCAACATAAGGTAAAAGAGACGGCTTCAAATCCATTGCACTATCCATACCATGAATTGGATAAGGAGTATTCACATCATATTTTGTATAACCATCCGATTGGACTTTTTTAGCCGCATTAATAATTTGGTCTGGTGTATCAAATATTCCAGCGTAACAATATAAATTTTTATCTGTCATATTTTAATGCCCCTCGTGAGTCGGTTGTGCACCATGAATAACGGATTTAATTTCAGCAATTGAAACCACCGGTAAAGACTTAGTAAAGAGCAAAACCCACGTAAAGAAGAAGCCGAAACTTCCAATAAGAATTGCCATATCAACAAATGTAGGTTTAAAATATGCCCAGCTTGAAGGCAAATAATCGCGTGAAAGCGAAGTAACGGTAATAACAAATCTTTCAAACCACATACCAACATTTACTAAAACAGCTATTATAAACATAATAGGAATCGATCTTCTAATTTTTTTGAACCAGAACAATTGAGGGAAAAGTACGTTGCAAGAAACCATTATCCAGTAAGCCCAAGCATAAGGTCCGAAAGCTCTATTTATAAATGTAAACTGTTCCGGCTGAACCCCGCTGTACCATGCAGTAAAAAATTCCATAGCATAAGCATAACCAACCATCGAGCCCGTTAAAATGATAATTTTATTCATTCTATCAAGAGTATTAATAGTAATGATGTGCTCGTAATTAAATATTTTTCTAATGAAAATCAGAACATTCTGAACCATCGCAAATCCTGAAAATACTGCACCCGCCACAAAATACGGAGGGAAAATGGTAGAATGCCAACCCGGTAATATTGCAACCGCAAAATCAAAACTTACAATTGTATGAACAGACAATACAAGCGGTGTTGCAAACCCTGCCAGAACCAAATAAACCATTTCATAATGCTGCCAGTGCCTATTTGAGTGCCTCCATCCCAAACTAAAAAGTGAATATACCGTCTTTTTAATTTTTGAAGTCGCTCTATCCCTTAAAGTTGCCAAGTCCGGTATTAACCCGACATACCAAAAAATAAAAGAGACAGCAAAATAAGTTGATACTGCAAAAACATCCCAAACAAGCGGTGAATTAAAATCTACCCACAATGAGTGCTGGTTGGGATAAGGTATTAAGTAACCGGCTAACCACGGTCTACCTATATGAATCAAAGGGAAAATGCCGGCAGTCATTACTGCAAAGATGGTCATACCTTCTGCAAAACGGGCAATACCGTTTCGCCATTTTTGTCTGAAAAGAAATAGTATGGCTGAAATAAGAGTTCCGGCGTGACCGATTCCGACCCAGAAAACAAAATTAACAATCGGGAATCCCCAACCAACAGGATTATTATTTCCCCACATTCCGGTTCCATAATAAAAAGAAAGTCCAAGTCCTATTACACCAAGAGTAAGCATACTTAAAGTAACAGCTAAAGCAATATAAAACTTCTTATCAGGTTTGGTATCAAGCGGTTTAGCTATTAGCTCATTAATCTCTTGTAAAGTTGGTCTTCCTTCAACAATAGGCACTTCTTGAGTATAATCAACTGTATTCACTAAACCTCCTCAGTATCAGTATTTCTTAGCTTAGCCATATAAGTGATGTTGGGTTTAACATATAGTTCTTTAAGAACAAGATATCCTATATCGTGTTCTCTGTATTTTGAGACTTCAGATTCAGGATCATTTATATCACCAAAAACCATTGCATCTGCAGGGCAAGCAACTTGACATGCAGTTTTTACATCATCTCCTTTTAATTCTCTCCCCTCGCGTATTGCATTTTCTCTTGCTTCCATTATTCTTTGAATACAAAACGTACATTTTTCCATTACACCGCGAGATCTAACGGTAACTTCAGGATTATTAACTAAACCAATAACATCATTTTCATAATATGCATCGGCAAAATGGTCGCGGAAATTAAAGAAATTGAATCTTCTAACTTTATAAGGACAGTTGTTTGCACAGTATCTTGTACCCACACATCTGTTATAAACCATTTGGTTAAGACCATCGGGGCTATGATTTGTAGCATTTACCGGACAAACGTTTTCGCAAGGTGCATTATCGCATTGCTGGCATAACATGGGCTGAGTACTAACTTTCGGATTTTCAGGTTCTCCCGAATAATAACGGTCTAACCTCACCCATTGCATTTCCCTTCCAACTTCCACTTGATCTTTTCCAACTACGGGAATATTGTTTTCCACGTTACAAGATGCGACACAAATACTACAACTGGTACATTTATTTAAATCAATTGCCATTCCCCATTTGAGACCTGTGTATTTATGTTCTCTCGTGATTCCATGCAAAACTTTTTCTTCCGGTAAGAGAAATTTCGGATCTTTTTCATATTGGTCTAAAGTCCCTTCAAAAATAATTTTTCTTACTTTTTGAAAATTTCTAATCGATGGATTTGTTAAAAAATTATGTTCCTGAGTAGAAACCAGTTTATATATATATTTTGTTTTATTAACATTTATATTTGTCAAAATAAAAGGTGATATTAAATTCTCAGCATATAAAAATTTATTCGCATTAAATCCAACACCATCAGCTACTTCTCCCGAGTTTTCTCTCCCGTACCCAAGTTCTACAACAATAAGATTATCTGCCACACCGGGTTGCATCATCACAGGTAGTTCCAATTTTTTATTATTAACTTCAATACTAATTACGTCGTTAAAACTTACACTTAATTTCTCGGCAGTCTTTAGGGAGACGGCAGCAAAATTATCCCAAGTTACTTTTGTGACAGGGTGTGGTATTTCCTGCAGCCATCCATTGTTTGCATGTCGTCCGTCCCCAACAAAATAACTTGGCTGTAAATGAAGAGTAATTCCATTTTGAACCTTTGGTGCTTCAAGATTTCCGGTATTGTTAATATTAAAATTAAAGGGTAAAGCTTTTTTCCCGTTTAGTTCTACAAATCCGTCATGAACGGCAGAATACCAAAAAGGTTTAAATGCTACATCCGTATTCTCTTTGGAATAAATTTCTTTTTTGAAACTATCCATTAAAAATTTACGATAAATATCATGCGTAAAGTTTTTTGCATCTTCACTCAACCAAGTTAAAAGCACCGATTCTTTTTCTCTTGTTTTAAATAGCGGAGCAATAACCGGCTGCTGCAAAGTGTAAACATTATTCCTTACATTACTATCACCCCAAGATTCTAAGGCATGATTGATTGGTAAAACATAATTACTTAAAGCGGTTGTTTCGCTAGGTGATTCAGTAAGAGAAATTATTGTTGTAACTTTTTTAACAGCATCAGCAAATTTCAAATCCGATGGGAAATGATATACAGGATTAGCATTAAGGTTAATAAGAATATCAACAGTTCCATTTTTCATTTCATCCACAAGGGTTTTAAGATCACTCATAGATGAAACGCGAGTATATTCAATATTAACAGATTGCCGGTTATAAAGAGATGAATTATTCAATACTTCATTAAGTAAATTAACAGCTATATGTGTTTTTTCAGAAAGACTATCACCGGCTATAACAATCGATTTACCTTGGTTTTTCATTAAGCTTTCAACTAAAGAATGAACTTTCTTTTTATCTAGGTTTTGTTTGCTAATAAAATCAGTAAAATCATATTTTTTTAGAATACTTAATAGATTTGAATTTAAATACTTCGATTTTATTCCATGCACTAAAATTATCTCATTTAATATAGAAAGAACAAATTCATGTTGAAATTCAGGTTTTAACTTAATCCTAACATCAGCATTCATTCCTGTTAAAGACATTCCACCCTCGACGGAAAAAAGTTTTGAGAAGTTGCTGCTTTTCATAATATCTTTTCGTGAGGCATAAAATCTGGTATTCTCTATAAAATTACCTTCCCGACTTAGAAAATCACTATCAAGTGAAACAATAACGTCCGCTTTATCTATGTTTACTGAAGGTGTATTTCTTGTCCCATAACATTTTTCCCAAGCATTCCTTTTCGTATTATCACCGAAAAGTTCATAAAAATAAAACTCACTAGTTGGATATTTTTCTTTGAACTTTTCTAAAACTTTAAGTGAAGTAGGTGAATTTATTTTATTAGAAACTATTGCAATTTTTTTATTTTGAGAAGCCGCATTTTTTAGCAAATCGATTATTTCTTTATCTACGACATTCCAAGAAATTTCATTTTTATTTTTTGTTGGGTTTGTTAATCTTTCAGGATCATAAAGATTTAATATTGAAGCTTGTCCGACTGAGCAGATTTTACCTTTATTTATCGGGTGTTCGGGATTACCATCTATTTTAATGGGTCGCCCTTCGCGAGTTTTAATTAAAACTCCGCACTCCAGAGAACATCCCTTGCAGGTTGATGCATAGTAATTAGCCTTACCGGGAATAATTTCTTCAGGTCTTTTTGTGTAAGGTACAATCTCGCCTTTATCTCTATAATCTGTACAAGCAGTTGCAGTAAATGCTGCGGAAGCAGTTAATAAAGCTAAAAACTTACGTCTGGATATTCCCGATAATTGATCGGTATCAAAATCGTCGGACACACCATCGTTAAATTCATTTACTTTGGCTTTTAATATTTCCGGATCATCGTAATAATCCTTTAAGCCCTTCCAAAATTTATTAGATTTTTCTTGTGATTCTGGCATTTCCTACCTTACTTATTTCGTTTTATTGCCGATGGATGAATTGTTACTTTAATTTTTTTAGAATTTCGCTTAATATTATTTAAAAACTTAAATGGTAAATTTTTCATAAGTCCAATAAAAAGTAATCCCATGCCAACATTTCCGAAAAAATTTTTCCTATTTATTTTTTTCTTTTTTCCCATTTTAGCCTCGTTAACGATGACACGTCCAGCAATTCTCCGGACCCTTTTTAACATTCTTTATATAAGATAATTGATCTTCAGGATGTCTATGGCAATCCAAACATCCGGTCATTGTAAAGCTCTTAACTTGTTCAATTCTTTCGAACTTTCTAACGTCACCATGGCAGCTTTCACACCTAATACCATAATTAACATGTACACTATGATTAAAATAAGCATACTCCGGGACCTTGTGCACCCTTTTCCAGGGTAACACTTCACCGCTTTTGTAATAATCTCTTAGTTTAACTATTTCAGGTTTGTCTTTACGAGCCACTGAATGACAATTCATACAAATGTTGACGGAAGGAACAAGGGCATTCCTACCTTTTGTAACACCAGTATGGCAATATTGACAATCGATATCCATTTTACCCGTATGAAGTTCATGAGAAAATTTTATCGGCTGCTCGGGGGCATAACCAATACCATCTCTTTCAGCTCTAGAAATGTAGAATGTAGCAACAAAAGCAAGGGCAACGACAAACAAGGTGATGGGTAAACGAATCTTAAGGGTATAATCCAATATAGTTTTTTTCATTTATTTCCTATACAAATCCTCAAACTAACGGAGGCAAAAAATATAATAAGGGTTGTATTAAATTATATTAAAGGAAAAAGCTAGAAATGATATTCCAAAAAAGCAACGATTTTTTTTTTAATCATTTCTAAATTGACATGACGAAAATATAAAATATTTGTGAAATTGCAAAGGATATTTTGTCCAATTTTTTATTTTTTATTGATCAAATTCCCTTCTTTATCAAATTGATTTTTGTACTTTAACAGTCCATTTTTAAAATATTTTTCAAATTCTACTTGACCGTTTTCAAAATAATATTTTGAAAGTCCCTCAAGTTTTCCATTTTTATAATTTTCTTTCACTCTTACTTTTCCATCTTCGAAAAAATGTTTGGAAACCCCCTCTAATACATTGTTTCGATATGTACATTCAGCTCTAATTTTTCCGGAAGGATAATAAAATATTACAATACCGTTTTTAGAAGTTGCTTCTTCCGATATAACCTTATTAGAGTTTAGAATTGATATAATTTTAATTTTAACAAAATTCTTAATTCTTTTGCCAAAAGAATAAAAAATCATATTTTATTGTGCTCTTATAAATCCTAAGTTAAAATTAAGATAATAAAATTATTATTTAAATACACTTTTGATAAATTTGCAAGAAATGCTAAACGATAGGATTTAAGTCAATCATTTTAATTATTTCTATCAATAACAAAATCGACGAGTGCTTCAAGAGCAAGTTTACTTTCAGAATTGGGGAAAATCTTTAAACATTTTTTGGCGTTAGCGGAATAAGTGCTGGCTACTTCATAAGCATATTCAATCCCTTTACTTTTTTTAACGAATTCTATAACCTCTTTTACATTCGCTTTATTATCGCCATTCTTGATTAACTTGATAATTTTATTCGATTTTGATTTTTCCGCTGTATTAAGCGAATGTATAAGCGGCAGAGTAATTTTCTTTTCCTTAATATCTCCACCCAATGGTTTTCCGATTAGTCCAGAAGTCCCGACAAAATCTAATATATCATCTCTAATTTGAAAAGCAATACCAAGATTTTCTCCAAAATCTTTCATTGCTTGTACTTCCTCTGCATCATCGGAAGTACTTGCCGCTCCAATTTCACAGCAAGTGGAAAGTAATGAGGCGGTTTTATCTGAAATAATTTTAAAATACGTTTCTTCATCAATATCTAATTTTCTGGTTTTACTAATTTGTAAAAGTTCCCCTTCGGACATTCTTTTTACTGTTTCAGTAACAATTTTTAAGAAATCAAAATCACCGCCCTCAACCGATATAAGCAACCCTCTCGATAAAAGATAATCCCCCATCAAAACAGCAACTTTATTTTTCCAAACAGCATTAATCGAAGGTAAACCCCTTCTTTTTTCAGCCGAATCAACGACATCATCATGCACTAAAGTAGCTGTGTGAAGCAGTTCCACTAATGTTGCACCTCTAAAACTTCTTTCAGTAACACCCCCGGCAACTTTGCTGGAGAGAAGAACCAAAAGCGGTCTGATTTTTTTACCTTTTTGGCGAAGAATATATTTTGCCACCAGGTCAACAAGACCTACTTTAGATTTTAATGAATCCTTAAATAAAACATTAAATTGTCCCAATTCAACTTTAATCGGACGACTTATTTCTGATAATTTTCTTTTATTCAACTTTTTTTCGACGCAAATTTAGAGACGAATATACTTATTTCATATAATAAAACCAATGGAATTGCCAATAGAATTTGTGCAACCGGGTCAGTCCCCGGAGAAAGAATTGCCGCTGCTATCATTATAACCACAATAGAATGCCTTCTATAACGCTGCATAAGTTTAGGAGTAAGAATACCAATTTTTGAAAGTGCAAAAGATAGCATCGGAAGTTCAAATATTAACCCGGAAGCTAACATAATACTTATAATAATTGAAAAATATTCGGCAATTGCAAAATTATTTTCAATTTTTTTTGTACCAAATTGAGTAGCAAATTTAAGTGTAATCGGTAACATAACGTAATAAGCAAAAACAATTCCCGATAGAAAACAAAGCGTAGAGAAAAAGACTATAAAAGATACATATTTTCTTTCGCTTACTTTTAATGCAGGTGTAATAAATTTCCAAAGTTGGTAGAAAATATTTGGGATGCTAATAATAAAACCGCAGATAATTGCAATTTCAACATAAAGGAATAATTGACCGAAAGGTTTAAGATTTTGGAGGGTTATTTTAGCATCGATTGCAGGTTGAAGGAGGATATTTTCGACTAAAATATCTTTGAATATCCAAGCAATAATAGTACCGATAAGGACGCCGATAATGCTATAAATTGTACGCCATCGAAATTCCTCAAGGTGTTCGAGGAATGTCATTTCAACTTCTTGGTTCGCACTATTATTTGCTATTGTCTTTTGAGATCTCACTTGATATTATTTAATGCCTTAGCTCCTGGTACAAAGGGAATTGATTACACAGCTCATTAACATCATGACGAACTGAATTTAATATATCTTCGTTTTCATAATTTTTTAAAGTTTTATCAATAAGTTCGGCTATAGTATCCATTTGTTTTTCTTTCATTCCCCTGGTGGTAGCCGCCGGAGTTCCAACTCTTATACCGCTTGTAACAAAAGGACTACGAGTATCAAATGGAATCATGTTTTTATTAACAGTTATCCCGGCTTTTTCAAGAGCTTTTTCGGCTTTTTTACCGCTAATATTTTTATTAGTTAAATCAACCAGCATTAAATGATTATCTGTGCCTCCGGAAACGATATCATAACCCAGTGCAGCAAGTTTATTTGATAATTGCTTTGCATTTTTCATAACCTGTTCGGCATAAGTTTTAAATGAATCTTGTAAGACTTCCCTGAACGCAACTGCTTTAGCCATAATAATGTGCATCAAAGGACCGCCTTGAATACCCGGCATAACAACACTATCAAAAACTTCCGACATCAGTTTTGTCCTGTCGCCTTTAAGAGTTTTTATTCCCATTGGATTTTCTTTATCTTTTCCAATTAAAATGATCCCACCTCTGGGTCCCCGTAAAGTTTTATGCGTAGTAGAAGTTACAACATCACAATACGGCAAAGGATTGTTTAACAGTCCTTTTGCAATTAATCCTGCCGGATGCGCCATATCGCACATTAAATAAGCTCCAACCTTATCTGCAATTTCTCTGAATTTAGCATAATCCCATTCTCTTGAATACGCACTGGCACCGGTTACAATTAGTTTTGGTTTTTCTTTTTTGGCTAAATCTTCTATTATATTATAATCAAGTGTTTTTGTTTGCTCGTTAAGTTTATAACCCACTGCATGATAAATTTTACCTGAGAAATTAACAAATGACCCATGAGTTAAATGTCCGCCATGATCCAAACTAAGTCCTAGAAATTTATCACCGGGTTTTAATAGCGCCATGTAAACAGCCATGTTTGCTTGCGATCCGCTATGCGGCTGTACATTTACATATTCAGCTCCAAATATTCTTTTCAATCGATCTCTAGCAATATCCTCTGCCATGTCAACAAATTCGCAGCCACCATAATATCTTTTACCAGGATACCCTTCAGCATACTTATTTGTTAAAACAGAACCGGCAGCTTCTAATACAGGAAGACTTACAAAGTTTTCCGAAGCTATTAATTCCAAATAATCAGACTGTCTTGAAATTTCCGAATTAAGTACATTAAAAATTTCAGGATCATTTTGCAGGTTTTCAAACATAATTTGGCTCACTTATTTTAATATCTTACAGTTATTGTTTTATTTATCCAACCGTAACATTTACCGCCAATTTTTATTTTATCATTATTCTTGTAATGACGGAAGAAATAATCTTCTTTAGTCGGTACTGAATTCTTAAGTGCATTTACTCTTTCTGCAGCGGTTTCAGAATAATTCCCTCCCATATGCTGAGCTTTTCTATAAGTATCAACAGCTAGCTGGTAAACAACTTTATCTTCAAACTTAAAACCGCAATCCCTAGCTGCTTGCTCGTATAGCGTACCTTCGATGTATACAGGATAATCCCAATCCGGGCTAATTTTTAGCGCTTTATGCAAATAAGACCGTGCAACAGCTAATTGGTCGATTTTCTTATACAGCAGTGCAAGATTTACATAATTATCTCTGTTGTTAGGTTCAAGATTAATTAATTTTTTATATGCGGAAATAGCTTTATCAACCTTATCCGATTTTTCATAAGCTCTTGACAGTTCCTTCCAATAGTTAATAACATTAGGCTCCTTTTCCGTTAAAAATTCAAGTGGTTCAATAGCCTTATCCCATGCGCGGTATTTAATACAAGTAGAAGCGTAGCGCCACGCTTTTTCTTTGTTATCTTTATTCATGAGCCAGGATTTATGCATAATATCAATTAACTGGTCTTCATCCTCTGCCAAAGAAGCCATTCTTTCCGTCCATCGCGGATTTTCCGGTTCATCTTCCGAGAGTTTTGAGTAAATTTCTAATGCTTTTATTTTATAACTATTTTCATCCGTTGCATTATTGGCATACAGCTGCCCTAATCGATCCATGTAGTAAGATTTGGAATTAATTTTTTGTCCCGTAGCAAACCCTTTTTCGTATGCTGCAATTGAGGAATCCGGCGGTGCTTTTAACCATGTCTCCAAAACATAACCTTTGTGCACAAGATAGTTTCCAACATACGCAGTATCATATTTTATAGCTTTATTATATAAAATCAAAACACTATCGGCTAAATTCTTTTTCATCTCTTCAGAAGTTGTACTGTCGTCGTGAGCTGCCCAAATTACTTTTTCCAGTTTTCTATAAATATGGAGTTCAGGATATGCATCCGGTTTCATACTAATAACTTTGAAACCCTGTTCAATAGTCCAATCGTCATATTGTTTATTTTTATAAGCCTCAAAGAAAAGACTAACTTCCGCCATAAGACTAAGACTATCGCTTTCTGTTACAAAATTTTTGTTAACATTTTTTGTGCTAGCAGCACTTGCCACTGATAAAAAAGTAAGTAAAACTACTAATATTCTGTTCACTATTTTCAACTGTACACTCCTTTGTTTATTATCTTTCTTGTCTGATAAACCACAGTTCACCAAAATTTAATGAGATATTTGCTTTAACAAAATTTTCCTTTATTAAATTTAAATCATTTGTTCCTTTTATTCCATATGCTAAACCCACATCGATGTTGCTCCTTGGACCTAACGGAGCTGTAATTCCGGCATGAACCGAATATTCATCTATTCCTTTACCGTTTATATAATATTGCGTTTGTTTAAAACTTAAACCGCCTCTATATTTAATCTGTTCCCAAAAGTTTGTGTACCTTGCTTCGGAATTTTTATATTCGAAACCGAAACTTACAACCGATAAATTACGTAAGTTATTGCTTGATATACCGTTAAAATCGTATTTACTCCAAGGTTGATAAATGTAATCCATTAAAAATAAATAATCGGTATCCCAATTAAAACTTGCACCAAAACTCAATTTATAAGGAATATTTGTATTAAGCAAAGTAGAAAGAGAATTTAATTGACCCAGCTTATTAATGGTAATTAAACTGCTGTCGGTTCTTAAGCTGGAAATTAAATTAAGCGAAATTCCGAGTCTTAGATTAGTTATTTTTTTAATACTTAAACCTTTAGAAATGTTGCCTGAAATCAATCCCAATGTTGTACCGAATCCACGATACTGCAAGTTTTCAATATATTTTGCATTTGCAAACGGTGAAAATTCTTTAAAGCTTGCGGTTGAAGAATACTTGATATCACCCGTGTAATATTCAAAAGTTGCACCAAATTGGAAATTGAGAGGTAATTTGTATGAAGCTCCCAAATAAACTTTATTGATACTGCCGTTACCGTTATAAGTATATTTGCCGGCAGGTAAATTGTTATCCGTAGAATTTACATCTACTTCGTATTCAACCGTTGAAAATGGTAAAAGTCCCATTACAAATGAAATTCCCAAATCCTTATCAACGGGAAATCCAATTGAAAATCCGGAAAAATCTGTTGTTGAATAAAATGCACTTGTTTTCCCATCATTAAGGTTAATGCCGTTATAACCCACTCCAATAGACAAGCGCGTAACTTTTAAATTCGACCAGCTGGCTGGATTAACCGGACTCAAATCACCGGTACCGAGCAAGGAAGTTCCAATACTACCCAGGCCCATTCTTCTGGCAGAATAGGAATAAAAAATGTTTCCTACTCCATAGCGGGTATAAATAGACCCTCCTGAAGCATAAATGTTAGGAAGAAAAGTAAGCCAAAAAATAATAAGTAATTTATAAGTGATTTTATTCATCATTTATTCTTTTCAGTGTAATATACTGTTAATTTTGGTTTTTTTGCAATATTAGAGGCACTATTGGAATAAAGAACCACTTTATTTAGCGCACGTCTTTCATCGGTCAGATAAATTCTAACGCCTTGATTATTATCCCCGTCTATCCAACGCTGAAGTATTCGTGTAAAATCGCCGCTAAACTGATCCCCTTCTCTGATCAATAAAACTTTTGATGCGGAGTCTACTACATTTGCTGTAGAGTCTTTATAAAAAAACAAGCCGAGAGTATCGGTTTTTATCGAGCCTTCATCAGAAGCTGAAACATTAATGTTAAATGTTAGTATAGATTTATTTACAGCTGAATTCTGAGGGATTTTAGTAACATCAATCCAAAATTTAGAATGTAGTGCAAGTCCGTCTTGTAATGTAATATTTTGTGGGGTTTCTTCCGGCTTCGTTCCATCCATAACATGTACACTTCTGGATGGTATTGCCGTAATAGTATCGGTAAATGCACCTTGTTTATGTACCACTATTTTTAATTTTGGGGCTTTATCATTTACTACAAATGCAACCGATTGAAATCCCAATACCCGGCCTTCATTCAAAGGTGTAAAAAGAAGTCCGTTATTTTCCGGAAGTGAGTCATCAACTCTACTTCTTAACCATTCTTTTACAACGTCGGTATTTACATTAAATGTAATTAAGGAATCTGTATAAACAAATTGCGACGCTATATCGTTCTGGTCATAATTTAACATTTGCAAACTATCCCAGACAAAGTTCTTTGCAATCCAACCGGAATTAATATGCTTCACGGAAAATTGAAGTTGGTTGGAGGAGTCGCCTATTGAATATTCCGGATAAAGTTCTACCCAAGAATCAACGACATCAATCTGATTCTCTTTCAACGGGGTTAAAACAGAATCCGGAATTAGCGAAAAGAATTTAACCAGCATTCTCGATTCAATATTTTTATACTTTCCAAGCAGTAATCTTGGTGATGTTCCTTTTTTAATAGTTTCTATAAAGCTGTTTACCGAAGCTTTGCTGGATGTAATAGTTAAACTGTCAACATTTACTTTGTCGGAGTTAGGAATTAAACTTTCTCCAATTGATGTCGGATCATCATTACACGCAGTAATAAGAAGTAATGCAGTGATAAATAAAACGGATAAAATATATAATTTTCTCAAGAAATATTTCCTAAATAATCGTTTTGAATAAATTTGCATGCATCTAAAAAATTCGAAGCTATAAAATTGGGAGTTTTTTCATCATAATTCAAGTTATTTGTTTTAGCACTATCATCTAACCTTAACAACACTGTTTTAGTTCCAGCTTTGTTGCCGGCAGTAACATCCGACAAAACATCGCCAACCATATACGACTTCGATAGATCCAGGTTCAAATCTTTTGCTGCTCTAAGTATCATATTTGGAGAAGGTTTCCTACACTCGGTTTTATCCGGCGGATCAAAATCGGGATGGTATGGACAATAATAAAAAGCATCGACCGAGGTATTTTCCAATTTCAGCAAATCATTTATTTTATTATTTACTGCATCAACATCACTTTTGCTTATAAGTCCTCTCGTAATCCCGGATTGATTTGAAATAACAATTATTTTAAATTTCAATTTATTTCTTAATAATGAAATGCCTTTTGCAACACCTGGTAGTAGCTCAACTTTATCAGGCTCACCCAAATAACCGGGATCTTTATTAATAGTACCGTCTCGGTCCAAAAATACTGCTTTATCGGACATCAATTTTAGCTTAAAACTTTTTTATATATATCAACATATTTTTTAGCTGAAGATTGCCAACTAAAATTAGAGCGCATTCCCGCTTTTATTATCTTAGTCCAAACTTTTTTATCCGAATTATATATTTTAACGGCTCTTTTAACTTCTTTTAACATATCTGCAGCATCATACTTTTTAAATACAAAACCGTTACCGGACCCATCTTTTTCATTAAACTTAAAAACTGTATCGGCTAAACCGCCTGTTGCTCGAACAATAGGAACTGTTCCATAAACTAAACTATACATTTGATTAAGACCGCAAGGTTCATATTTTGAAGGTATTAATAACATATCGGCTCCGGCTTCTACCAAATGGGCAAGACCGTCATCAAAACCTAAGTAGCAAGAAAATTTACCGGGATATTTCATTAAAGCCTTTTCAAAAAACTGGTGGTACTTTTTATCGCCCGTACCAAGCAAAACAAAATATACGTCTAAACCTAATAAATCTTTAAATGCTTTTTGAACTAAATCAATTCCTTTACTGTCATAAAGTCTGGAAATTAAGCCAATTATTGGTTTATCTTCTACTAATTGTAAACCAAATTTTTCTGCTAAAGCTTTTTTATTAACTAGTTTATTTTCAAGATTTTTGATAGAGTATTTTTTTGGAATTTGTTTATCCGTTTCAGGGTTCCATAATTTAATATCTATACCGTTTGTAATGCCAAATAACGAATCCTTCCTTTTCTTCAATACATCGTGAAGACCGTTGCTAAATTCCTTATACCTACTAATTTCATTAGCATAAGTTTCACTTACTGTTGTAAGAACATCCGCATATATTAAACCGCTGCGCATGAAACTAAACTTTCCATCATTAAGAATTTCTTTTGAGGAATTAAGTTCATCCGGCAACCCGGTTTTTGCAAAAGAGGATTTAGGGAATTCACCTTTATAAGCTAAATTATGAATAGTAAAAACAGTCTTTACATTACTAAACATAGGATCATCTTTATAAATTGTTTTTAGGTAAATGGGAATAAGACCGCCTTGCCAGTCGTTGCAGTGAATTATATCTGGTATCCAACCAAGTTTTTTAACTAATTCAAAAACCGATTTAGCAAGAAGAATAAATCTCTCATCATTATCAGGAAAATCTTTCCCGGTTATAGGATCCGAATAAAGACTTCTTCTTATTCCGAAATAATGATTATTATCTACTAAATATAGCTGTACTCTCTCCTTTGCACCGACTAGAAATGAAGAACGGATAGAAAATGTAACTTCATTTTTCCCAATTGTTGTAGTAAGATCTTTTAACCTAACAACTTCATGTATTTTAAATCTTCGTTCATCGATAGCGCCATATTTAGGCATAACAATTCTTACATGATGCCCCATTTCCTGCAACTTACGCGGCAATGCAGAAGATACATCCGCAAGTCCACCGGTTTTAACAAAAGGAACAACTTCTGAAGTAACAAATAAAATTTTTAATTTTCTTGGGGCAGCCATTTTTTTCCTAAATTCTTTAATTTTAAGCTTCAAATTTACAAAAATGCTCTTTCATTGACAAAAAAAATTAAAAGTATTTATCTAACCCTGATTTTAATTAGATTTAGATGTAAGTTTTACTTAAAAAACATTTATAAAATTCCATTTTAATAATGATTAAACTTTTTAAGAATGCGTCCCAAATTGTTTCCGTAGATACGGAAGGTAAAAATGTAAAACGTGGTCTTGACGCAAATAATCTTACTACTATTGAAAACCATTCCATTGTTATAGAAAACGAAATTCTGAAAGACTTTATTCCAAACAGCAAAATATTTTCACTTAATTTTGATGAAGAAATTGATATTGCTGATAAAATTATTTTACCCGGTTTAGTTGAATGTCATACTCATACAGCATTTACCGGATCCCGCGCAAACGAATTCCGGATGAAATTGAAAGGTAAAAGTTATGAAGAAATTGCCGAAGCCGGAGGTGGAATTAATGCTACCGTAAAAGCTGTAAGAAATGCTTCGTTTGAAGAATTGCTAAAAACTATCCGACCCAGAATTGACTATTTCATTTCTCAAGGTATAACAACGTTGGAAATAAAAAGCGGATACGGTTTGAGCTACTATGACGAGATTAAGTTATTGCAAGTTATAAAAAAACTTAATTCCATTTATAAAATTAATATTGTTGCTACTTTTTTAGGTGCACATACTTATCCGCCGGAATATAAAAATGACCACGTAAAGTATATCAACATAATAAAAAATGAATTGCTTCCTTTTATTTCTAAAAATAAGTTAGCAAACTTTTGTGATGCGTTTTGCGAAAAGACAGCATTTTCCGCTGAAGAAATCGACGATATTTTCACTTCAGCAGAAAGAAACGGGTTAAAACTTCGATTGCATACCGAACAATTTAATAATATAGGAGGACTTCAAACCGCTTTAAAGCATGAAGCATTGAGTGTTGATCATTTGGAAGTACTAAATAATGATGAAATTATTAAGCTTTCTAAAAGTAATACTGTTGCGGTTTTATTGCCCGGTGTATCTTTCTTTTTAAATTACGGTTACGCGCCGGCAAGAAAACTAATTGATAATAATGCAATTATAGCTTTAGCTACAGATTATAATCCAGGTTCTTCTCACATAGCTAATTTAACTTTTATTATGTCGTTAGCTGCTATAAAAATGAACATGACAATTGAAGAGACAATTTCTGCAGTAACTATTAATGCCGCAAATGCTCTTGGTATGCAAAACTCAATCGGGAGTTTGGAAATAGGGAAAAAAGCCGACATGGCTATTTTTAACACAAGTGAATATTCAGACATTGTATATTCCGTTGAGAAAAACTTAAACTGCATGACGGTAAAAAATGGCGAAATAATTTATAACAACTTAGGTTAAATTTATATGGATTTATACCGCAAACAAATTGACGATTACTTAGACGATATTTCAGACGGATTACTTATTGGGAATCCATTTAATATTGCTTCTTTACTGGCGGCAATTGCATCAAGTTTTGGAGGTATGGTTTGTTATCTTTCCGAAACAGGAAGTGAATATTCCGAAGTGAATAAACGGCTAACTAAAACACGCATTCAGCTTGAGCAATACAGAGGAACATTTAAACAACTTACCAAAATTTTTAATAATCGACCAAAGCAAAAAGAACAATTGTTTTCAGACGAATCAAACAACAATGAAATTCAAGTGAATGAATCAATTGAATTATATATAGATTTGATAAAACATTGCAATGAAGTAATTTCATTTTTAGCGACTGTTAAAGATTTCGGTAGTAAGGATTATTATTCTGAAATTGCAACGGCTGCAATTTTAATCAAAGCCTCAGTTCAAATTAGCAATTTGCTTGTAACAAAGAAAATAAAATACATAAAAATTGAAGAATTAAAAACGAATTATAAAAGACGTACATCCACACTAAGTATAGATATAACAAAAACTGCAGATTCTATTTTCAATTCAATTACAAGGGAGATTTCTTCTTGAAAGCATTCTTTACTTTTCTAATCATACTTTTTACTTCGGTCACTTATATAACTAATGCCGTGCAACCAAAAGTTAAATTGGGTATTGAAGTATTGCAAGAACGAAATTTCGATATACTGAAAAACAAAAGAGTTGGACTTATTACAAATCCCACCGGAGTAGACAGCAAATTACGTTCAACCATTGATATTCTTTTTAAAAACATCAACCTTGTTGCATTATTCGGACCGGAGCACGGAGTAAGGGGAGATTTTGAGGGAGGAGCAAAAGTAAAATCCCAAATTGATAGCATCACCGGTCTTCCTGTTTATTCTCTTTACGGCAAAACAAGAGAACCCACAAAAGAAATGCTGACAGGAATTGATGTTCTGGTCTACGATATTCAAGATATCGGTTCGCGCTCATATACTTTTATTTCTACTATGGGGCTTGCAATGGAAGCTGCTGCTGAGAACAATATTGAATTTGTAGTTTTAGACAGACCAAACCCGCTGGGTGGAAATATTGTTGAAGGTAATCTAATTGATGAAAAGTATAAGTCTTTTGTCAGCGAATTTGAAATACCTTATGTCTATGGGTTAACTTCCGGAGAACTAGCAAAATTGTTGAACGAGGAGGGGATGCTCCGGAATCACGAACGGTGTAAATTAATTGTTATACCCATGAAAAATTGGAAAAGAAATATGACTTTTGGAGAGACAGGTTTGCTTTGGGTTCCTACTTCTCCTCATATTCCTACTTGGGAAACTTCATTTTTTTATGCAATGACTGGAATAATTGGCGAGCTCAGAGATGCAGTGTCAATTGGTGTCGGTTATACACTTCCTTTCAAAACTTTTGCTACCGAATGGATAGATGCTCAAAAATTATCATCTGAATTAAATAAGAGACATTTACAGGGAGTTATTTTCCGTCCAATTTACTACAAACCATACTATGCATTTGGAAAAGGCAGCACATTAAAAGGTGTACAAATCTTTATAACTGATTATCATTCTGTTAAACTCACTCAGATTCAATTTATTATTACTGAACTCGTTCATAAACTAAATCCCAACAAGAATATCTTTTCTCTCGCGACAAAAGTAGAAGTCAATGCTTTTGATAAAGTAATAGGAACTAATAAAATTAGATTGGAATTTTTGAAAAGATGGAAATATTCGGATATTGAACCTATTCTGAAAAAAGATGTAGACGAGTTTAAGAAGATTTCCAGTAATTATTATTTATATAATTAAATACTGCCACAAACCATGTCTAATAGCTATAAAACCATTACAGATACACAATTTCATTTATTTTGTTATTCTACTCTCTACTTTTCCTAGTAACTTTTCTGTACGTTTCTTTGCATCCGATTCCAATTTAGAGCATGTTGCTTTCATCTCGTTTACAAAATCTTCATCGTTAATTTCTTTTAAGTTTATAAGGACATTATATATTCCGCCTAATACTCCTGAGTAAGCCATTTGCGCACCAACTCCAACATCCGTAATTGAATTCGGATTTCCGTATTCAACAACAGTCTCGGCAATTTTAATAACCTCCAAGCTTTGTTTTGCCGTATTCAATGGAACCATAACAGCTTGTTTCAGTCCTTCCAACATTGCATTTTCCCTTACTCTTTTTTCTTCTTCGGTTTTAGCCGGCAACCGCTTTGCATTCATAAAATCATTAAATGCATTAGTGTCATCATCAATTGCTCTAATAAGTGAATTTTTAATCTCTTGACACTTATCGGCAGCAGTATTTAAAATACCATCAATCTCTTCAGTACCTCGTTTGTTTGCAGTAAGTGTACTCACCATAGAAGATAATGATGCTCCCAATGCTCCGGCTAACGCAGCAATTGAACCGCCTCCCGGTGCAGGTGATTCGCGTGATACTTCATCAACAAAATCATTTAGTTTCATAGAAACCAAAGCATCTCTCGAAACTCTCGGTAAACCTAAAACACGCTCTTCAATATTAAAATCAGAAACATCACGCAGACCCAAAGACTGTACGGCAGTTTCTAAAATATCTTTTACCGGTATACCGGTCGGTCTTCCCTGTTTCCTTAAATAATACTTTCCGGCTTCTAATAGAGCAGGAAAAGGCACCATTCCTACAATTTCACTTCCGGTTACAACTAACCCGCGTTCAGCAGCAAGTTTTCTCGTTTCGTTTAAGACATTCTGCATAGAAGTAACTTTATAATTAGTCAAATTTATAGAAATCTGAGCCCTATCATATTCTTTAACTATCCAGCCTATCGCCTTACAATACCTAAACTTACCTTTTTTCTTTACAGATTTTCCTTCAACCTTTTTGGGATTTATTCCATTTAGTTTCAATAGTTCTATTAAATCATAATCATGAACATTTTTACAGTGCTCAACTGTTTCATCTAATGTCTTTCCAACAAAATCACATTCACCGCAAGGATACACTCCTTCTCTATATTTTAATATTTGCGGTGATTTATAATAAAATGGTTTAGCAACCGGTCGTCTTGCCGATCTTCCTTTCTCTCTAAGTTCAAAAGCTATATCTGTAGCATGTAATTTTTCTCTTGTGTTTAAGCTAATATTGTATGCAATTAAAAATTCTCTTACACCAATTACGGTTGCTCCCGCTTTAGCATTAAATTCGGCAGGACCAAAATCCGGTTTCCATTCCTCTTTTTTCAGCTTTTCAGGTAAAGCTTCATATTCACCTTGACGAATGATTGCTAAATTCTCTCTTTCTTTTTTTTGAGCTGATTTTTCATATAAATATACCGGGATTTTCAATTCCTCTCCAACACGCTTTGCTACTATTTTTGATAACTCGATACATTCTTCCGTAGTTATCCCGCTGACCGGAACAAACGGACAAACATCCGTTGCTCCCATCCTCGGATGTGATCCGTGATGTTTAGTCATGTCAATCAATTCCGAAGCTTTTTTAATTGCATTAAATGCCGCTTCACTAACTCCATCGGGCGATCCAATAAACGTAACAACAGTTCTGTTCATATCCGGGCCAGGATCAACATCAAGTAATTTTACATGTTCAACTTTTTCAATCTCATCAGTAATTTGTTTAATTATTGTCATATCGCGTCCTTCGGAAAAATTAGGGACACATTCTATAAGTTTCTCTTGCATTCTACCCTCTTTATTTTGAGTTAGTTAGGAATAAATATTGATATAAGAATTGTGAAAAGTACTTGATTAGGATACAATTTGCAAGTTAATACTAAAATAAAAAAATGCAAACTAAACTTTTGGATAATTGTTTAGTTTGCACAATTTTAAGAATTGATATATTTAATAGAGTTGAGGGCTGCAATAGTTCCGTCTGCTACGGCTGTAGTTATTTGTCTGTATTTCTTCTGAACAGAATCACCGGCTGCAAAAACACCAGGGATATTGGTCTTTAAATCTTTATCGGTAATTATTTCTTTGCTTTCATTTAATTCAATAATTCCTTCAAACATCTCAGTATTAGGGACATAACCAATTAAAATAAAGACACCGTCAATTTCCATTTCAGATATTTCTTTTGTCCTCTGATTTTCAATCTTCACTTTCTCAAGCTGCTCATCTCCTATAAATTCCGTGATTTCGGATTCCATAATAAACTTAATCTTATCATTGTTTTGAGCTTCTTTAACGGCATGTGGGAATGCTTGAAAATTATCGAACTGATGAACAATTGTAACGGATTTAGCATATTTGGTTAAAGCAACCGCCTCCTCCAAAGCAGAATTACCGCCGCCGACAACTATAATATCTTTACCGGTAAAAAAATCCCCGTCGCATGTAGCACAGTAAGAAATTCCCATTCCTTTAAATTTATTTTCTCCGGGAACATTAAGGGTTCGAGATTTTCCCCCTGAAGCAATTATCACAGCATTCGCAGTATAAGTTTCTTTGTTATTAACTTCAATTCTCTTTAGGTCACCATTCAACTCAACCTTTGTAATCTTCAAATGTCCACGTACTTCGCAGCCGAACTTTATAGCTTGGTTTTTCATAGTTCGTGCTAATTGAAAACCGTTAACACTATCAATTCCGGGATAGTTTGCAATTTCATGTGTTAAAACAGTCTGACCACCGACTGTACCTTCGTTTAAGATAACGGACTTTACTTTAGCACGCGAAAGGTAAATACCGGCAGTCAATCCCGCCGGTCCGCCTCCCAAAACAATAACATCAAAATTATAATCTCTCATTGGCGTTTCTGTAAATATTTATTGGTTAAGTAGTTCGTTATTTATAATTGATGTAACCTGATCCATGTCCTGGATACTGCTTGTAGCTTTAACAAGTTTCCCATCCTTATAATAAACCGTAAATGGTAATCCGGTAAAAGTTCTGCATTCTGGTAAATTGCGAATTATATGAGCTGAAGGGATATCGAACTCCATATCCGCAAACTTAACATTAGAATATTCTCCTTTCAAATCTTCCATTATTTCATAAACCGGAACGCACATCGGGCCCATTCTTCCGCAGCAAACCATTACGTTTTCATTATTGTTAATAATTTCATTAAATTGATCTTCGCTTGTAATATGCGTTAAGTTTGTCTGTAACATTTTTACACCCTATATTATTTTTAAAATAAATTATACAAAAATTATTTGATGCTGTAAACTAATATAAGATTCATGTAATTTTACAATGCAGTAATTTATTAACTATTAGAAAATGCCTGACCAAAGGAAGAATCAAATTGAACTCAGATAAATTTATTGCAGTTGCAACTGATAAAGACTGTGAAGTTTGGAAAAGACATTTCGGAATTACATATTCTTTTTCCCTTTTCGATATGAACGGAAACTTTACAAAAGAGATTAAGAATCCTTATGCAATAACGGAATACGGGCAGGAACATCAAAGTAAACCGGATTTAATTGTTGAACTGCTCCCACAATGCAATGTATTCATCGGTAAGAAAATGGGTAAAGATAGTTTTGAAATTATTAAAGAAAAACTTGGTATTACACCTTTTATAACAAGCAAAAAAGCTCCATTAGATGCTGTAAAGGAATATTTTGCCAAGCAATAATATAAAACCGCTAAATGAAAAAAGAAATTTCTTTGCGTTTGCTTGGCATTCGCTGTGGTTGGCGTTTGCTCAAACTTTTGCTGATAGAAATACAGTTCTTCCTGGATTGATTTTATTAGTCGGAGGTACAAAGTTTCAGCTTGGTATTCTAACAACAATTTTAATTGGGGTACCCGTTTTCTCTCAGCTTTTATTTGCGGCGTTTTTATCGAAGAAACCGAAGAAAAAGAACTACCTTTTAACCGGTATTTACCTACGGGTATTAGCACTTGGAGGCGTTGCCTTAACACTTTCCTATTTTAAGTCAATGTCTCCCACTACGGTTATTTTAATGGTTTACTTCTGGATGATAATCTTTACATTAAGCGGTGCATTTGCCGGTGTTTCATATACGGATATGCTTGGGAAAAGTATAAAGGGAGAACTAAGAAAGAAATTTTTTGTTATCAGACAATTGTTAAGCAGCATCGGAATTCTTGTCTCCGCACTTGCCGTACGCCAAGTTCTTAAACTTTATCAATATCCTCAAAACTACGAAATAGCCTTTCTATTAGCTTTCGGCTTGCTTATTATTGCTTCATTCGGATTTATTGCAGTAAAAGAATCCGCCACGGAAGTGATAAATCCCCGACTCACATTTTCTGAATTAGTACGATCTATCCCTTCTGTTCTACGTCAAGATAAAAATCTTAAGTATTTTATAATCATTTCCAACCTTGCCGGATTTTCACTTACAATAATTCCATTTTATATTGCTTTAGCAAAAGATAAATTCCATTTAAATGAAGAACTTGTCGGTAATTTTCTTCTATTTCAAATTATCGGAATGATTCTTTCAAATTTTTTATGGAATTACATTGTTAAAAAATATTCTTTCAAAGGTGTTCTTAGAGCTGCTATAGTTCTCGAAGGGATGCTGCCGATAATTGCAATTTTACTAGCTTATTTTTCAACTCTTGAATATTTTGCAGTTTTATTCTTTATAAGCGGAAGTGCATTAAGTGCACACAAAATTTCTTTCGGCGGTATGCTTATTGAAATTTCAAAAGATAACAATAGAGCTTTATATGCTGGAGTTTTCGGGGCTTTAAGTTTAACGATTACTATTTTCCCTTTATTTATAAGTGTTTTAATAAATTGGTTATCTTACGCTCCTCTTTTTATTATAATAAGTATAATAATTTCATCTTCATTTTTTCTTACGAAAAGAATTGAATGTAACTATACAGCATCTGCCGTGAATCAAAAAGAATAATATTGATTCTATATATTTTAAATTTAATTTATGACTTAGATATATTTATATTATTTTTCCTTTGCTGAGAATTGCTTCTCAGAAGGAGATGGAACAAATCAAAAAACATTTAATCTTTTTCATTGACAATTGACAGTTGTCACCTTATGTTGTATTACAAATGATTGAATCTATAAAACATAAAGAACTTCAGAAGTTTTTTGAGAATGGCAATTCATCTAAAATACATCAGACTCATAGAAAGCGATTGAAATTGCTTTTAACTCTTCTTCAATCAGCAAAAAATATTGAAGACTTAAAATTTTTCCGGGTTTTAACTTACATAAATTAAGTAGTGATTATAAAGGATATTGGTCAATAAACGTAAGCGGGAACTGGAAAATAGTTTTTAGATTTGAAAAAGGTGATATACATGATATGGATTATTTAGATTATCATTAAATAAAGAAAAGGAATTTCAAAAATGAAAATGCACAACCCTGAACATCCAGGTGAAATTTTAAAGGAGCTCTACATAAAACCCTTAAACATTACAATTACAGAAGCAGCTAAAGCTTTAGGAGTTACACGCAATACTTTGTCGGAATTGATTAATGGTCATTCAGGTATTAGTACAGAAATGGCATTAAGGTTGAGCAAAACCTTTAATACTACACCTGAACTATGGTTAAATATGCAGCAGAATTTTAACTTGTCTAAAGCGAGAAAGAAAGTTAGATTATCTCGCGTTAAAGTATTAGTATAATATTTCTTCTCTGTTAATTCCACTCCTCGACAAAAATGCTATCATCAATTATGTAAATCGCAAATGCAAACATCCGATGATTAAAAAACATCGGATGTTTGAAGAAAGATTTTTGCTATACGGGAACAGTCGTACCGTTACCAAGAGAACTTAATACCTATCTATTTTTCTTTTATTTTTAGGCATATTAATAAATTAGTTATCTAATGCTTCTCTTTTTATTATAATCAGTATAATAATTTCATCTCATTTTTTTGACGAAAATAATTGCATGCAAAAATATACCTGAAGTTTAGAATTATAGCTATTAAATAGTTTTAATAAAGTTTACTTTAATTAGAATTTATGTATACTACTTTGAAATGGGTACTAATCTGCTTTATTTACAGTTTGCGGTAGCCAGACACAAGCGAACAGATTAGTAATCTGTTCTACTAAAATTAATATATTTTTTAAAATTAATACTTTTAGAATTAGATTTCGTAATCAGCTAATTAGGTCCTACCAAATCTTTTGTCGAATTCATCGAGAGGGATCTTAATTACAATAGGTCTGCCATGGGGACAAACATACGGCATTGAAGTAGCAAACAGCTGATCGATCAACAAACGCATTTCCTGTTCACTTAATTTATCGCCTGCTTTAATTGCTGCTTTACAAGAAAACGATGCGGCCATATTATCACGGGTTTCAAGCTTTTTTTCTCTTTGGTTTTTCTTATATTCATCAAGTATTTCCATGAGTGTATCTGTTTCCGTCCCTATTTTAATATCCGGCGGAACACCGTCAATGACTAAAGTATTCTTACTAAAATATTTTAATGCAAATCCCAATTTGGAAAGATAAGGTTCAAGTTCTTTTACTAACGCAAAGTCTGCCGGATCCATATGTATTGTTTGAGAAAACAAAAGCTGCTGTGCAAACGGTAAATTAGCTTCAAAAGATTTTAATGCTTTCTCATACAAAATTCTTTCGTGGGCAACATGCTGATCAATTATCATTAACCCGCTTTTTATCTGCGTTAAAATATATTTGTTGTGCAAGGAAACTATAAAGGTTGAATCGCTTACTTCGTTATCGGGAACGGCTTTTTTATTAGTTGGAACATGATAAATCTCTTGCTCCGATTGTTTTTCAAAAGGATGCGTAATTGAGCCGGCGGGAGCACTATTTTTAATTTCTTTATTAATGGAACTAAAAATCATATCAATTTCATTTTCATCAAATATGCTTTTCCTAGATTTATTTCGCCGATCTTCTCTATCTAGAAAACTTGGTCTATCACTGTAATCATCTTTCCTTACATTTCTAAAATTATCGAACTTTAATTTCTCCTTTTCAGGTTTGTTAGGATCAAAAGTCATTGCCGGAGTTAAATCAAATGAACCGATACTTTTTTTCACTACAGATTGAACAAACAAGTAAATATCTTTTTCATCTTCAAACTTTACTTCCAATTTAGAAGGATGAATATTTATATCAATTCGAGAGGGATCTAATGAAATAAACAATACAAAGAACGGATAATCCCCTTTTTCCAACAAATGCTCATATGCAGAAAACACAGCATGGTTTATCGACCTATTAATAACAAACCTTTTATTTATAAACAAATATTGCTCGCCCTTGCTTTTTTTAAGGAATGCCGGTTTAGCCGTAAAACCTGTAATTGAAAGGAAATCGGTAATTTCCTTAACTTCAATGACAGCATCTAATATATTGTCTGCAAAAACCGATTTCATTCTATCCTCAATACTACCGGCTGGGAAATCAAAAATTAAATCATCTTCATTCCACAATTTAAAATGAATTGCCGGCTGAGCCAAAGCTGTTTTTTTGAACGTATCGATTATATGTTTCAGTTCCGTAGCATTTGATTTTAAGAAATTTCTACGCGCAGGTGTATTAAAAAATAGGTTTTTTACCGAGATGGATGTTCCTTTGGCAAAACTATTTTTTTCTATATAAATTTCAGAAGACTCATCGTTATATAAAGAAGTCCCAAGCTCATCTTCTTCCCGCTCCGTTCTCAATTCAAATAAACTTACTGCTGCAATTGAACTTAAAGCTTCGCCTCTAAACCCGAAGGTTTTAATAGCTTCTAAATCTTTATAATCATATATCTTACTTGTTGCATGCCTCTGAATGCAAAGGAGAGCATCTTCCTCGCTCATTCCAATACCGTCATCAACTACTTGAATCAACACTTTACCTGCCCGCTTTACAACTAAATCAATGCCTTTCGCTTTGGCGTCGATAGAATTTTCAAGTAATTCTTTAACCACCGACGCAGGTCGTTGAACAACTTCTCCGGCTGCAATTTTATTGGATAAATTACTCGGTAATATTTTAATTTTGTTTTCTGACATTAGTCTAAAGATATATATTTTAACGAAGGATAAAAATACTAAAATAAATTAATTTGAGTTCCGGATATATTTGTACAGAATAAAATCACTATAATAAACAACCATATTAATGTGCCATATATTTTCATTAATCTCAGGGAAAAACACATCCCCTTCAAAATCCCCTTTCATAATTGAGATAAACATCTCATCAACATTATTAATCTCCTCCTTGAAAACTTCCCCACCCCCGATAATAAAAACTTTTTCATAGTTTTCCTTTTCACAAAATTTATAGACGGAAGAAAATGAATTGAAAAATTTTACTTCTTTTTTTTCATTTCTTTCATTAACAGAATGAGAAAGAATTAAATTTGTTCTTCCTTTTAAAACTCTTTTTAATGAATCATAAGTTTTCCTTCCCATTATAACCGGGTTGTTCGTTGTTAATTGTTTAAAAACTGTCATTTCCTCTTTTGACTTCCAAGGTAATATTCCATTTTTACCAATAATGTTATTTTCTGATATTGCAGCAATTATAATTTTCTTCATAACTTTTCGATAAATCTTAAAACTGATTTTTTGCTATTTAAAAATAAAGGTCTCGAAGGAACCAAACGAATACTAAGGGCTTAATAATCTGAGGTAAATTTAAAAATATCAAGAATAAGAGATATTTCGAAAAAGAATTCCTAATTATTAAAAATGGTTATAGTAATAAATTTTCAACAAAAATAATAATTTTACCATGGTTTCTTTACTCCGAGCTCTTCCAATTTTTCTTCAAATTCCGCTCTTTCCAAATTCATTATTAATTTATCTTCCTTCATTTTCAACCAGCCAGCCTCAGAAGCTATTAGGATAACTGTTTCATGATCCTCCTGGAGCATGCTCCTTAATATTTTCATTTCTATATGTGATAAATTATAAGAATTCATTTGATAATCTAGAAAAGCTTCCCATGTGTACGGTACCCATCTGGAAACAATTTCATTTCCAATAATTTCAGCATACTTTCTAATTTCCAATTGTGCATTTTTCTCCATTCTAAGTTTAAGGAAATGGAGTAAATTATGTAAATCTATTTTCCAATATGCTTCGGTATAAGTAGAAAGCGGTAAATCTTTTCTTGCCTGCTCCCGAGCAACTCCCGCTTTAATTCGTTTATTGTAAGTCTCACGTGCTAAATTATGCAGTTTCTTTTCATCTTCGGAAAACTCTGTACCTATTTGGGAATCAAAATAACCTGTACTTCCCTGTTTATTTGATTTTGACTGGATTCTCCATTCATCAGGCTGAGTAGTTTGTGATGAATCAATAGCGATTGAATATCTTGTAGAATATTCATTTACATTAGCGGTTCTATGTCTAATCCACTGCCTCCATGCATCCATAGGAATCCTGATATGAAATTTTATCTCACACATTTCAAAAGGCGTTGTGTGTTTATGACGCAATAAATAACGAATCAGTCCACGATCTTGTCTTTTTTTCTTTGTTCCTTTTCCATATGAAACTCTTGCCGCCTGTACAACGGATGAATCGGAACCCATGTAATCGACAACTCTTATAAAACCATCATCTAATACTTTAAATGGTTTTCCTAATATTTCATCCAGTTCTTTAACTCTTGTAGTTTCAATCTTTTCAAATTTATCGGGCATTACTTATCCTTACTAAAAAATACAATGGTGATTTGTTTTTGAAAAATTAAAAACAATATTACTCGGTGAAGTTCTAAAATGCAATAATTAAATAGAAAATATTTCTTTGCAGTTTAATTTTTATAAAACAGAATATTCCTTTTCTTTAACACCATTAAATCTATTTAGTATGAATTTTCCAGGACAATAATCATTTATTTTCTGCTGACGTTAAGAATACGAAAAGTAAGCGATTGTGCGCCTCATACTATCAAATTACATAAAAGTTAAAACGGGCACTAACACTTTCTCTTTAATTTACTACTGATTCACCTATTTTTTATATACATTGCTGTGCGTTCGTGCTTTATTTCATTATGTTATATTCTATATTTGAAATTTTACATTTGAAATATTCAAAATCGCTACTCTCATAATGCCATATAACTTTTATCTCGCATGGAAACTTAATTCCGTCTTTTTCCATATAATTATCCACTATAACTGACCATGGTATTTTTTTATATGCTCCATCTTTTTCTGCAAAATATCTGTCATCTGTATAAAAGCTAACCATCTCTCCTTTATCGTTAAAATTAAAAGCTCCACTTACCTTTATGTCATTATATGTTAAAGTTGCTTTCGCATTATTATTATCAACTGCTTCCCACTCTATATAATCTTGTAATGCGTAAGTCGGTATAATAAATGTTTCGGACAAAACCGTTACTAAAGCAGACTTGTCCATTTCTAAACCTTTTGCATCAGCTACAGTAAATAGCTTTAAGAGTTTAATAAGCATATTGCCTTTTCCGTTTTGGCATTTATCACGAGCTTCAAAAGGAATAATTCCTAAAATATTATTTTTTAAATAAATAATTCTCGTTGGTTTAGAAACCGAATTATACTGACGACAGTTCAATCGCATCCATTTGTTATTTGGTGCTCTTTTCAAAAAAACGTTTTCAAGATCGATTTTTGCATTAACCATTTTTACTTTACCGATATAACCGCAATACCTAAAATATCTTTGAACAGGTTTCGGCAAAGTAGCAATATCTTCTTCTTTTATGGTTTCTGTCGGAAAGTCAGAATACTTTTCAATATCAGTTTTAATCTCTGATAAATAAACATTTTTCAATAAACTCCAGCTTATCACTATAAATCCTCTTATTATTATGCCACAATAATATATTCATATTAAACTCCATCATTCATTTCTCTTGCATAAGGCGTAATTTAGAAATAGCTTCCATAAGATTTTTTTTAGTCTGCAATAAATCTTGAGAAATTATTTTAACTTCTCCTAAAGCAGGCATAAAATTAGTATCGCCCATCCAGCGAGGAACTATATGGAAATGAATATGCTCGTGTATACCGGCACCGGCAGCTTTACCGAAGTTCGCTCCAAAATTAAATCCTTGCGGATTCATTACTTTTGTTATTGCAGCCATTACCATTTTATTCAACTTCATTATTTCAGTTGTTTCTTTTTCAGTAAGCAATAAGGGATCGGAAATATGTCTGTAAGGAATTATCATTAAGTGACCGTTATTATAAGGGAATAAATTCAGCATAACAAAAACTTTTTCCCCTTTATAAATAATCAAACTATCATCACTTTGTATATCTTCACTTATAGCTTTGCAAAATACACATTCATCGTCCTTATTTTTTTTACTAAAAGACTCTATATAATTTGAGCGCCACGGAGACCAAAGCCTATCCATAATTACCTCTTAAAACAAAAAGGCGGAAATTATCCGCCTTAAATAAATTATTGAAAAAGAAATTATT
>BDSW01000294.1 GCA_002898175.1 bacterium BMS3Abin04 | reverse complement strand
CCCAACTAAATTCAGTCCCGAAATTTTCTATTCCGGTTCATACGCGAAAGGTGCAGGAAATCATCAATTAGAAGAAAGGTATCATTTTTATCAGAGTCTATGTGCATGGAATAAAGCATTGTATCTGTCTTATTCAAAATTTGAAGACGAAAAGGAACTCGTTGAATCTACCTTTATAAAGGAAATATCAAAATTATTTAAGATTCGGAAGATTGATAATTCCGAATATAATAAGCTTCTTTACTCCCAGGAGGAACTATTAAGAAGTATTGGGGAAAGTTGGAAATACAATAAGTCGGATGAAATAAGAGCAAAAATATCCGACAAAAACTTTGACTGGAATAGATTATTAAAATCGTTAAAGATTGATAAGCTTCGTAGAGAAGACCCGTTTTGGGAAACTCAATTTAACGGATATATTATACCTGATACGAAATCCGAATCTTTTCCGGTTAATTACAACTATAAAATAAAACAAGTATCACTGGATTTTATTAATTCGTTTTTGGATAGGGAATATTCTATTACTCAACTGGAAACTTATGCACTTTGTCCGTTTAGGTATTTCTTAACGCGAGTGCTACAGCTTGAAGAAATAAAGGAACCCTCCGAAGAAATTGAAGCTTTGGAGTTAGGAAGTTTATTGCATAACATTCTTTACGAATTTTACGTTGCGCTTAGAAAGGAGAACCTGGTTGTTAACCAAAGTACGGATGTTGTATTTAACAAAGCTAAAAAAAAATTATTTGATATTGCCGAAGCAAATTTCGAAAATCTAAACTTTTCTTCACCTATGACGTTTTTTGAAAGAGAAAAAATATTCGGGTTAAACGGTAATTCAGAAGAATCGATACTTTATAAATTCCTTGAGTGTGAGCGCAATCAAGACAAAAATTCGATGCCGTCTTATTTTGAAGTTGCTTTCGGGAGTATTAAAAGGTCCGGTTCGGACGAAGAACTTTCTATCTATAATTCTTTAAAATTCGGAGCCGTAAACTTGAGGGGTAAAATTGATAGGATAGATATTGATGACAATAATAAGCTGCTTACAATTATTGATTACAAGCTTGGCGGCAAAAAACCGTCTATAAAAGATTTAGAAGAAGGAATATCTTTACAACTACCGGTTTATCTGTATGCTGCAAATGAAATTCTGGCTGATAAGTTGGAAGTTAATTTGAGACCTTTCGGTATGGTGATCTTTTCCCTTAAGTTTCAAGAAGGTAAATTCGGGCGACAAAATATTACTATAGCAGGAAGGAAAAAAGTAAATACGGAAAGGAAAGTTGAATTGAATAAAAATTTAATTAAAAACAGTTCAGATAAAATTAACGGATATGTTAAAGATATCAGTTTGGGAAAATTTAATCTTTCTACACTTGAAGACAGAGAAAACAAAGCTTGCCGCTATTGTAAATTCCATTCAATTTGCAGAGTGCAGGAATTACTGAATTAAGTAAGTTAAGATATAATTCCTTGAAATCCTTGCTATTTTTTTATACTTTTGTTTTAGCCACTGCGAAAGCAGTGGTATTTTTTTTAAATGCAACAAAAATTAGGAGAACTTTAAGTGTCGAATTTTGTTTACTTAAGTAGAGAAAGAGTAATAGAAATAGAAAAAGAACTAAAAGAATTAAAAACAGCCGGCAGAAAGGAAATGGCTCAAAGAATTGCAGAAGCAAGATCTTACGGCGATTTATCTGAAAATGCCGAGTATGATGCAGCAAAAGATGCACAAGGTTTAATGGAGCTGAAAATAAGTAAGTTGGAAGAGCTGCTTTCAAAAGTGAAAATAATAGATAATTCGGATATGACTAATGACAAAGTGCATATCCTTTCTTCGGTGAAAGTGAAAAATTTGAATAATTCAAAAACTTATGAGTATACTTTAGTTGCTGCTGAGGAGGCAAATTTAGAGCAAGGCAAAATTGCATTTACTTCTCCTGTTGGTAAAGCGTTGATGGGAAAGGCTAAAGGTGAAATTGCAGAAGCTAAGGTGCCTGCCGGAGTTATTAAATTTGAAATCCTGGAAATTTCCTAAAACGGGATTGTTTTCTTAAAAGAATTACAATCCGGCTTTTGCGGATTGCTCTCTGTTTTACTCTAATTCATCTGAAAAGTTTTAATTATACTGATGAAGATTTGATTTCACAAATTACCGTGTCGGTTAATCAAAATGAAAAATGGAAAGAGAATAGAAGAAAAAATTATAAACTTTGTTAAGAAATACGATTTAGTTAAAAAAAATCAAAAGATTCTTATTGCTTTAAGCGGGGGACCGGATTCGGTTTTTGCACTTAATTTCTTCAGAAAATTTCAAAAGAAATATCAAATTCAAATATCTGCAATTCATATTAATCATCAATTAAGAGGAAAAGAAAGCGATGAAGACCAACTGTTTTGCCGAAAGCTATGCGAACGGTTAAATATAGATTTCTATTCTCAGTTGGTTAATGTAAAAGAATACTCGGAAAAAGAAAAAAAATCTATTGAAGAAGCTGCGAGAGAACTTAGATACAAAAGTTTAAATAAAGTAGCCGGAGAAATTAAAGCAGACAAAATTGTTACCGCTCATAACAAAAACGATAATGCTGAAACAATATTACTGAATTTATTTAAAGGAACCGGAATTGCCGGATTGAAAGGTATACCTATTAGTAGGGAAAATTTAATCAGACCGATTTTGATTGTGACACGAGATGAAGTATTAGAATATTTGCATCTGCATAATTTAGAATATCGTATTGATAGCTCAAATGAAAATACTGATTTCGAAAGAAATTATATACGGAATAAAATAATTCCCTTGATTAAAGAAAAGATTAATCCGGCGTTGGAAAATACAATTTTTCATAATAGTGAAATTATAAGAAGTACTCAGGCAAACTTGAAACTTTTTGTCGGAGAACTAATAAAAGAATATGTTACGGTTAACAAGGATATTACAGAAATTAATTTACAAGTAGTAAAGAAATATGGACATGAAATTTTGGGAGACCTGCTTTTAGAAATTTCCAATAAATATTTTCCCAAGACTTTTAATTTTCTCGATATTGAAAAGGTAAGAAATCTAATTTCAAAGCAGACAGGCAAAAGCGAGTTCATAACGTCTAATATTGAAGTTTTTAGAGAAAGAAACTCGCTGGTTTTAAAAAAAACCGGAAAAAATATATTTGAACCGATAATTCTTAAAGTTGGAGTACATATTTCTATTGGAAAGTTAAAATTTTCCATAAAAAAAGCGGATAAAGTCAATTTAAGTTTCAATAAAAATAATAAAATTGAATATATTTCGGCTGATGATCTTTCTGATAAATTTATTTTGAGAAAATGGGAGCCGGGCGATAAATTTATTCCGCTCGGATTAAATCACTTTAAGAAAATTTCCGACTTTTTAAGTGAAGAAAAAATACATTCCTTCCAAAAGAAATCTCAGTTGGTATTATTAAATAATGAAAGAATAATATACGTAGTCGGGAAAAGAATAGATAACAGAGTTAAAATTACGGAAGACACAAAGGAAATCTATGCATTATGCCTAAATTAAAGAAAAATGAAGATGCAATTTTTGTCGGCAGCGAAAAGTTTATACCGCTTTTAACAAAAGAACAAATTCAAAAAAGGGTTAAGGAATTAGGAAAACAAATTTCCAAAGATTATAAAGGCAAACTTCCTATAATTATAGGAATTTTAAACGGCTCTTTTATTTTTATGTCCGACTTAGTAAAAAATATAAATATCAATTGCGAAATAGATTTTTTTAAACTCTCAAGCTATGGAGATAGTAAAATTTCATCCGGTGATGTGAAATTAATAAAAGAACTAAATGCCGATATAAACGATAGACACATAATAATTGTGGAAGATATTGTTGATACCGGTCTTTCCATTGATTTTATTGAGAAACTTATTAAAAGTTATAATCCTGCCAGCATAAGTGTTGCATCCTTATTGGTGAAACCGGATAGCCTTAAATATAATGTTAAAATTAATTATATTGGATTCGAAATTCCTGATAAATTTGTTATTGGTTATGGACTGGATTACGCACAAAAGTATAGGAATTTAAACACGATTTATGTATTAAGTGAATAAAGGAAATATTAATGTTAAATAATAAAAATATGAAAATGAGTGATAAAAAGGATGAGAACAAGGCCCCTAAAAAAAGTAAAGGATCAGGCCCTCAAAAACCAGACGGTGATTTTGATTGGTCAAAGATATTAAGGACTGTTTTCAGTTGGGGTGCGGTTATAATAGCTGCTGTTATTGTTATGCAATTTCTTAATTCGGGTCAGTCAGGTATTACAGAAGTTGGATATAATACTTATAAAAATCTTTTAAAAGCTGGCAAAATTACAAAAGTAGATGTTATAAAGTCGGATGTTAATGATTACTCTCTAAAAGCTACTTTGAAAAATGAGGAATCGATTCTTGTTAATAAGAAGTTTGTAAAAACAAAGGAGATCAAAGTAACTATCATTGACCAAATTATTAAGAACGAACAAAAAGTTTGGGACGAAAAGGGAATAAAATATAATTTTTCCAATGAGTCAAATGAATGGTTTACTTTACTCATCTCTTTACTTCCCTGGGTTCTGATAATTGGAGTTTGGGTACTGTTTATGAGACGAATGCAAGGCGGCGCTTCAGGTGGGACAAAAGGAATATTTAATTTTGGTAAAAGTAGAGCAAAACTAATTTCCGAGTCTCAAATTAAAGTTACTTTTAAAGATGTTGCAGGAGCTGATGAAGCTAAGCAGGAATTGGAAGAAATCATTGAGTTCCTGAAAGAACCTACTAAATTTCAAAAACTCGGCGGTAAAATTCCACGCGGGGTTTTATTGCTGGGACCTCCCGGAACAGGTAAAACTTTAATGGCAAGAGCTGTAGCCGGCGAAGCAGGTGTTCCTTTCTTTTCAATAAGCGGTGCCGATTTTGTTGAAATGTTTGTTGGTGTTGGCGCCAGCAGAGTAAGAGATTTATTTGAACAAGGGAAGAAAAATGCACCTTGTATAATTTTTATTGATGAGATCGATGCTGTTGGAAGGCATCGCGGTGCAGGACTTGGCGGCGGACATGATGAACGTGAGCAAACTCTTAATGCTCTTTTAGTTGAAATGGATGGCTTTGAGCAAAATAGCGGCGTTATTATTATTGCGGCTACTAACCGTCCGGATGTTCTCGATCCCGCTTTATTAAGACCCGGCAGATTTGACAGACAAGTTGTTGTTGATCGCCCTGATGTAAAAGGCAGGGAAGGTATTTTTAAGGTTCATACTCGTAACATTCCTTTAGATAAGTCCGTTGACCTTAAGGTCTTAGCTAAAGGTACTCCTGGGTTAGCAGGCGCCGACATAGCTAATTTAGTTAATGAAGCGGCGTTATTAGCTGCCCGGAAAAATAAAAAGAATGTAAGCATGGATGACTTTGAAGAAGCTAAAGATAAAGTGATGATGGGAATGGAGCGTAAGAGTATGATTATTACGGAAGAGGAGAAGAAAGTAACGGCTTACCATGAAATTGGTCATGTTTTAGTTGCGTTAAAAATTCCTGAATCCGACCCTGTTCATAAAGTTACAATTATTCCAAGAGGTAGAGCGTTAGGTGTAACAACATATTTACCTGTAGACGAAAAACATACGTATTCCAAAACATATCTTGAAGCCACTATTGCTTATGCTTTAGGTGGAAGAGCAGCTGAAAAAATTATTTTTGACCAGGTAACTACAGGAGCCGGAAATGATATTGAAAAAGCTACCGGTCTTGCAAGGAAAATGGTTTGCGAATGGGGAATGAGTGATGCTATTGGTCCGCTTGCGTTAGGCAAGAAGGAAGAAGAATTGTTTTTAGGCAGAGAAATAACTAAACATGATACTTATAGTGAGAAAACAGCTCAGCAAATTGATAATGAAATTCGCACTATTGTTTTGAGAGGAATGCAAAGAGCCGAAACAATTCTTACGGAAAATATTGATCTTTTGCATAATTTATCTAAAGAATTACTTGAAAGAGAAATTTTGGATTCAGCAGAAATTAAAAAAATAATGAACGGTGAGAAATTACCTCCTGTAATTAAAAATCCCGATGGAGAGATTGAAAAAGTTACTAAAGACGGCATCCCCGAGCACGTAAAAAAGCTAATGGATGAAAAAGGTAAAAGAGTAGATACTGATAAGCTTCCCGATAAGGCTGATGACAGCAATTGATAATGGAACAATTGATTATAAAAATGAGATAGTAAGAAAATCAATTCATCTCTGTTCTCTTTCTATTCCTATTGTCTATTATTTTATTTCACGGGAATTAGCATTATGGATACTAATTCCCGTAACCTTCTTTTCTCTTACAATTGACCTTGGAAGATATTTCTTTTCTTCACTTAATAACATTGTTAATAAATTTTTTGGATTCCTCCTTAGAGATCATGAAAAAGATTCTAATAAAAAAAATCTTAATGGTGCTACATATGTTTTTATCTCTGCTCTTGTAGGAATAATAATTTTCCCCAAAGTTATTTTTATTTCTGCATTTGCCGTTCTTATCATTAGCGATATTTCTGCAGCACTATTCGGACGTAGATTCGGTAAGCATAAATTTTTGTCAAAAAGTTTAGAAGGAACACTTGCATTTATTATTTCCGGGTGTATAGTTATACTGTTTACACCTAAAGTTGATCATAGTCTTACGGAATATCTGATAAGTTTTTTTGCCGTTTTTGTAGGAGGAATAATTGAAAATGTTTCTTATGGCTGGGCCGATGATAATCTGACTATCCCTTTATCAATAGGTCTTACAATGTTAATATTATTTAAAATATTTCTTCCTAATGTAAGCTTGATTTTGCAGGGTGTTCCTATTTAAATATTGTTGAAACATCTTTATTTTGCTGTTGTATAAAATTCACATTTCAAACAAAAAAGAAAATATCAATGTACAGAAAAATTACGTTACTGCTTATCTCAGTTTTATCGGTTTTCCTCTTATCCTCGTGTGGTGTAAAAGCTCCTGCTTTAGGTCAGGAAGATGAAATATTTGTAGTTGCGGATTCGGCAGAATATGCACAATTGGAAGGTGTGCTAAAAGAAGTTTTCGGCAAAGTAATTTATACGCCTCAACCGGAACATTTATTCAAGCTGACCAGAAAAAGTATTAATAATCTTGATGATGCAAAAAAAATGAAAAATGTGATTATTCTTGCCCCATTAAATTCCGGTTCATATACTTCTAAATATTTAAATTCAATTTTAGATTCAACTGCAAAATCAATGGTTATGCAAGACAGCATTTACGTTATAAACAAATATAACTTATGGTCTAAATATCAATTGGTTATGATATTAACTGCTCCTACTCTTTCAAAGTTACGTTCCGACATTTTTCAGCATGGTGATGACTTAGTTTATTATTTTAGAGATGAATCTAATAAAAGAATAGCAGCTGCTTTATTCAATCCTAAGTTTGAACAAAAGAAAGTTGAAGCAGAATTTCTTAAAGACTACGGATGGACAATGTACGTACAAGCTGATTATAAAGTGGCTATGAACATTCCAAAAAAGAATTTCGTCTGGCTTAGAAGAGCGCCCAACTCGGATATGGAAAGATGGGTATTTGTTCATTGGATTGATAATGCTTCGCCAACATTCTTAAATGCGGACTCAATTACTGCCGAAAGGAATAAAATGACAAAGGAGTTTTACAAAGTTGCGGGTGATACGGTTTATGTTGAGTCTTATGATGCGTATAAAAAAATATCGGAAGTTAATTTTAACGGACGGTATGCTATAATGATGCAAGGTATGTGGCGTTTTAATGATAAAAGCGGAGGAGGTCCTTTTATAAATTATACTTTTTTCGATGAGGATAGCGGTAGAATTTATATGCTGGACGGTTCAATATTTGCCCCTAAATATCAGAAGAAAAGTATTATTCAGCAAGTTGATGTTTTGCTGCATTCATTTAAAACGGAAAATGAATTATCACCTGAAAAAAAGAAAGAATTGTTATCAACATTAAACAAGTAGCTTAGTATTACCGCCGACTTAATTATTTCGGCGGTTTTCTATCACTTCATCATTTTTTATAAAAAACGGCTCAATGCTTTTATTTATTAAATGATTTTTTCCTACCAGCTTAATATTTTTTCCGAAGTTGAAATCCCCGTCAATAACTAATTCTTCACAGTTAAGTAATGACGGTGCTCCATGCGGAAATCTTTTCTTGAAATTATCTATCTTTTTATAATATTTTGGGTCTAAGTGAACGAAAAGTTTCGGTAATTTCCTTTCCGGATTTTGAACTAATCTATAATCACTTGTTAAAATAAACACATCGGATTGGATTTCCAATAAATCGTTAGTTGTTTTAACCGGGGCAAAACGTATTCTCGGAACTCTTAATGCCTCGGCATTTTTAAAAATCGAAATTGCCGAACCCATAGCTGTTTCTAATTGGTAAACAGAAGTAGATTTATGATTCCGCGGGTCAACTGTTTTTTCATTTCTAATCATCGGAAGTCCGAGTATATATTTTTTTTCCTTCATTATCTTATCAAGTTTTCTAAGGTCAACCCAAATGTTATTTGTATTAAAGTATTTATACTTTTTGATATTTTGGAATTCTTCAATATCTTCTTCTGAACATTGAGCAGATTCTCTTAAAATTAGTTGTCCGTTTTTTAACCGGGCTAAATGCCCGCCTTTTTTATCAGATTCGGTTCTATCGGCAACTTCCATTAAAAACGGAACATTGTTAGAAACAATATAACCCAATATTTTAGGTTCAAGTATTGCTCCCAAGTTGTCTGAGTTGGAGATAAAAGCATATTTATAATTTTTACTTAAAAGAGTTTTTAATATCCCGCTATTAATAAGCGCCGAATAAATTTCTCCGTGTCCGGGAGGGCACCATTCTAATCTTTTATCATTTTCAAAATTAACCGGAGTAAGAGTTTCTTTTTTTATTTTCGGAATTTTATGTTGAAGAAAATAATGAGGAATATCTTTGAATAGTTCCGTGTATTTTGAAATACATTTTTCCGAATCTTCATGTGTATTGAAGCTGTTCATCAAAATTAAAGGGACACCGGATTTAATGGCTTGGTTGGCAATTATATCCAGGAAAGTCAAATCATTTTTAATTTTAAGAAGCGATTTAGCTTTGTTTAATTCCATACCGGTTCCTAAACCGCCGTTTAACTTAATAAATACTGTTTCATGAAGATGTTCTTCACCAATCATTTTAAGCTTTTCGTCTAAATTTTCCAAATCAGGTAAATCCTCAACATTACAAATATCATTTTCGCAAATTATTCCGTTTTTACCTTCTACCAGTTCATTATAGTAGTATTGGAATGTTCTTATCACAATTTCTGGAAGACCTTCATTTTCCATCTTTCGCCTAAACGGTAAAAACTTTTCTTTGATGTTAATCATGCTATTTCAAAATACTCCGAAGTTTTTAAATATTAGTTTTTAAGAATTAAAAATAATAAATGTATTAAGTAAAATAATAATGATAATAATAAAAGTATTTCCGAAAGATGAAATTAACTAAAAATTTTTTCATATAAACTATGATTTTCAACTGCGATATTTTTGATTTTTATTATTAGCCCATCTCCGCTTTTTATTCCGAGTTTAGAAGCAAGTAAATCCAGTTTACTCATATCGTTGGGAACTGAAGGAGTTCTTGTTGCAAAAATATTTTGATTTACTAGTTCAAAAGTCTTTAAAAAAACATAATTCACTTTAATTCTATTAAGGTCAATATTGGAATAATTAAAGTCCTGCAATTTATCGATTCTATTAATAGTGTTTTTATCTAAGAATGCATTAAGAGATTTCCTTTGAAGAATTAAAAATTGTAGGATGAAATCAATTGTTAATAAGGAACCCTTGCTTTTCTTTATATCAAAGGAATTAGAAAAATTCCGGGAATTCCGATTTAATATTTTTTTATACATTTCATTGCTTTCGGATAAAATTTTACTAACCTCAAATCTATTAAGAGAATTTCCGGCTCCGGAAACAAATTCGTTAAAAAGTTCCTTGTCTCCAAGTACAAATCTGATTTTTGTTAAAGCTTGAAATTCCCAGACTCTTGCTCTTTTATCTAAGTAGGAAATGTAATCTTTTATGTCCCAGACTAAAGGTGAGCCTTTTCCTTCCGGTCTAAGTCTAAAATCTACCTTGAACGGATCAAGTGCTGCGTTTATATCTTTAAGAAATTGCTGAAGGTCATTTTGTATGTAAGGGTGCGACGCGATATTTTTAGTAACAACAATTAAATCTATATCGGATTCAAAATTCATATCGTATGTCCCGAAACTTCCCAGTCCTCCAATAAAGAACGGATAATTTAGTTTTTTAGTTTTAAAATATTTGATAATATTATTATTGAGAAAAATTGTTAGTATTTTCGAAAACCGTTCGGTATTCAACAAGTCTAAACTAAACTGAACAGAAAGAAGAAATAAAATTTGATTGATAGTAAATTCCGAAAGATTTTTTTCTATATTTTTTTGGAAAACAGATCGGGAAAGAAAAAATTCGGGAAGAGAAAAGTCCCATAAAAGAAGATCAATTGCTTTTTGAGCGCTTTCGCATATATTAAGAAACTGCACGAAGAATTTTTCATTCCTAAATTCATTATACCATATAGAAGGAAATTTTATGCGCTCAATTACTTTTGCAAAATTTTCAATTACTCTATCCGGTTGTTTCGAGGTTTGTAATTTTTGCAGCAGTGTCGGTTCGATAGCCACAAACAATTTAGTTGTTCTGCTGCTGAATTGTTTAGTCTTCAGCAGACCAAGTCCGTTTTTTAAAAATTTATAATTTTTTAGACTCTTATTCCTATTAAGAAAA
>BDSW01000293.1 GCA_002898175.1 bacterium BMS3Abin04 | reverse complement strand
AAAAGCGAACAAATAAATATGACTGCTTTCACACAGCCTGCACTTTTCGCAATAGAATATGCCCTCGCTAAGTTATGGATATCTTGGGGAATTAAACCGGATTATGTAATCGGTCATAGTGTGGGAGAATATACTGCTGCAACAATAGCGGGCTTATTTTCTTTGGAGGACGGACTTAAGCTAATTGCCAAACGAGGTCGATTGATGCAAGCTCTACCGCAAGAGGGTGATATGGTAGTGATATTTAAGAACTTTGAATTTGTAAATATTCAAATAAAAGAGTTCAGTAATGATTTATCTATTGCCGGAGTTAATGGTCCCGAAAACACGGTCGTATCAGGTAAACGCGACTCGTTGAGTAAATTATTGGAAAAGTTGGATAAACAAAATATTGACTATCGCAAATTGACGGTTTCACATGCTTTCCACTCGCCCTTAATGGAACCTGTTTTAGATGAGTTTGAATCAACGGCTAATTCAGTTGAATATTCTCAACCTGCTATTCCTATTGTTTCAAATGTTACCGGTGAAATTATTATAAACGAAACAAAGTTAAATGCAATATACTGGAGAAATCATATACGAAAACCAGTCCTTTTTGAGCCGGGAATTAAAAAGTTAGCAGAAACGGGAGTTGAAATATTTTTGGAAGTCGGACCAAATCCAACTTTAATAGGTATGGCAAAAAGATTTTTGATTGATCAAAAGTACATTTGGATTGGTTCACTTAAAAAGAAAATGAACGATTGGGAAAGTATACTTAATAATATTTCCGCTGTTTACTTGAGTGGAATTGAGTTTAATTGGCAAGCATTCGATTCGGATTATAAAAGGGAATTTATAAATATTCCAACATATCCTTTCCTAAAAGAAAGATATTGGTTTAAGGATGTAACAAACTATATTGAAGATTATTCTGTTTCACAGAAAGAACAGGAGAAAGTTAAAAAAGAGAAAGGAAGTTGGAACGAGACTGTAGAAAAGTTGAGAAGTGATTTGGAAAATACTGAAATTGATAAAAAAGTTGTCCTTAATAATTTTATAATAAAGCAAATAGCTAAAGTCTTAAAATTATCGGAATCGCGCATCAAGCTTAATCAACCAATTACAAATTTTGGTCTTGATTCAATTTTAGCAATGGAATTAAGGGCTAAATTATTTGAGGCAATAAAAATTGAATTGCCGATTTCTAAGTTAATTGAAGGACCAAGTATAGAAGATCTTTCCGAATATTTAGCAGTGATGCTAAATAATTCCGGCAAAAAAAATATTTCTTCTATTGAAATACTTGATGCTGAAACCGGGCAATTTCCATTGTCGTATGGGCAGAAAGCGATGTGGTTCCAGCACAAAATGGCTCCCGGCAGTATTTTTAATCCTGCGTATGCAGTAGAAGTAAAAACAAAACTGGATGTTAAAAAATTAAAAAGTGCTTTTGATACAATAATTAAGCGTCATCCTCAACTGAGAACAACTTTTTCATTTAACAATAATGAACCGATGCAAATTATACATGCATCAGCTTTGGAATATTTCTCGGAAGTTAATCTTTCGGATCTTAATGATGATCAAGTAAAGCAAAGATTAGAAAATGAAGCTAATAAACAATTTGATTTGGAGAAGGGCCCGTTATTTAAGGTTTTTGTTTTTCATACTAATAATAATAAATCAATTATTTTGATGGTTTCACATCATATTGTTGTTGACATGTGGTCTCAAGCAATAATCGTAAATGAAGTTGATACACTTTATCCGACCGGAACAAACGGAGTTTCACTTTCAGAGGAACATGCCAAGTATTCAGATTTTATTTTTTGGCAAAAAAATATTTTGGAAAACGAGATTGGTTCTAAGCTTTATAATTATTGGCAAAATGAATTAAGTGGCGAATTACCTGTTCTCGATTTACCAATTGATAAACAACGTCCAGCAGTCCAAACATTCAACGGTGCAACAAAAACAGTTTTGCTAGATCAAGATTTAAGCCGGCAACTTAAAAAGTTAAGTGAAAATAATGACACAACATTATTTGTAACTCTATTATCTGCATTTAAAGTTTTATTAAATAAATATACCAGACAGAAAGATATAATTGTCGGTACCCCAACAACCGGCAGATCAGTTACTGAGATAGAAAATACAATTGGATATTTTGTTAATCCGGTCGCAATTCGTTCTGATATAAATGAGGATGAATCGTTTTCCACGTATTTAAAGAAAGTGCAGAATAAAGTTATTGGTGCAATTGAACATCAAGACTATCCAATTAATCTATTAGTAGAAAAGCTGCAGCCCTCTCGGGATACCAGCAGAACTCCGGTTTTTCAAGTTATGTTTGTTTATCAAAAGGCACAGCTTCTTGCAGATGAAGGTTTATCGGGATTTTCTCTCAGTCAGGAAGGCAGTTCATTAAAATTAGGCGGTTTACCTCTTGAATCCATAATCCTTGATGATAAAAAAGCACCTTTTGAAATTACTTTAATGATGGCTCAAACAGGGAAAGGGCTTGGAGCTTCAATAACATACAATACCGACTTGTTCCTTGACATTTCAATTGATAAAATGCTGGATCGCTTTAAAATAGTTTTGCAAAGTATTGTGGAGCAGCCAAATATTAAGATATCGGATATTCAATTATTGAATAATAAAGAACTTGATACAATAATTAATCGCTGGAATAATTCTTTTGTCCCACAATTGAATTACAAAAATATTATTGAATGGTTTCATAAACAGGTTGAAATAAGTCCGGATAACAGGGCTGTTGTTTTTAATAATCGCTCAATTACGTTTAATGAATTAAATGAAAAATCGAACCAGTTGGCAAATTACTTAATTAAAAAGGGTATTAAACCTGATCAACTAATTGGAATATGTATTGAGCGTTCAATAGAAATGATTATTTCCGTTTTGGCGGTTCTTAAAGCCGGCGGTGCATATGTTCCTATTGATTATAGTTACCCGAGTGAAAGAATTCACTATATTATATCGAATGCAGAACTTTCAACTATCTTAACCTTACATAGTTATAGTAAGAGACTTTCTGAAAACGGAGCAAAACATATTTATATTGATATTGAGCTGGAAGAGATATCAAAACAAAGTGTTGAAAATATACATGAAAATGTTTTCCCGGAGAATTTAGTATACGCCATTTATACTTCCGGTTCTACCGGCAACCCGAAGGGTGTTCTACTAACACATAAAGGATTGATGAATTTAGTATATGCTCAAATTCAGCGTTTCCAAATATCTAGTGCCAGTAGGATTTTACAATTTGCATCTTTTAGTTTTGATGCTTCGGTTTCGGAAATATTTACATCATTATTAAGCGGTGCGGAGCTGCATCTGATTAGGAACGAAGAACTACTTTCCGGGATGACAATACTTAATAAAATTAAAAACGAGAAAATAACTAATTGTACTTTGCCACCTTCTGTCCTTAAAGTTTTAAGTAAAGAGGAGCTGCCGAATTTGGAAGTTGTTGTATCGGCAGGCGAAACTTGCTCTAAGGAGATTGTGTTAACTTGGGCCAATGGAAGAAAGTTCATAAATGCTTATGGTCCAACCGAATCAACTGTTTGTGCTACATGTAATGAAATTAAGACTATTCCCGATTCTAATTTAATCCCAATCGGACGACCTGTTGATAATGTTAAAATTTATATTCTTGATAATTATTTAAAACCTGTTCCCATCGGTTTACCTGGAGAGCTTTATATAGGCGGACTTGGATTGGCAAGGGGATATCAAAACAGACCGGATCTGACGGCTGAAAGATTTCTACCAAATCCTTTTACTAATTCAGAAGAAGGGGAAAGGATGTATAAAAGTGGAGATTTAGCTAAGTTTTTACCGGACGGAAGGATCGAATTTTTAGGTCGCATTGATAATCAAGTTAAATTCAGAGGTTTTAGAATTGAATTGGAAGAAATAGAAGCTCATCTTAATAAACATCCTAACATACAGCATTCCTTAGTGATTGCAAGGAAAGCTAAGAACAGAGAACAAAAGCTGGTTGCATATTATGTAACTACTAATGAGACAAACGGTAAAGATTTGAAGCTAAAGGATTACTTGCATAAGCATCTGCCGGATTTTATGATACCAAGTTCATTTATAAAACTTGATAAGTTCCCGCTGACCCCAAATAATAAAATCGATCGGAATGCATTACCCGAAATTCAAGTTTTACAGACAGCAGGTTCTATCTTTATAAAACCGCAATCCGGCATCGAAAAACAAATTGCTGAGATATGGAAAGAAATTCTTGGCGTTGAAAAAGTTGGGTTAAATGATAATTTCTTCGACTTAGGCGGGCATTCGTTAAATGTAATTCAAGTTCAAACAAAAATTAAAGAAAATTTTGATAAAGAAATTTCTGTAGTTGATTTGTTCAAATATCCTACGGTAAAATCATTTGCCGATTATTTAACAAACGGAAATTCGGTTATGGAAGCATTTGAAGAAAAACTTAAAAGGTCAAACATGCAAAAGGGAAATATTGCAATGCAAAGGGAAAGAATGAAATTGAGAGGTAAGACAAAATGAGTGAGAGCGGATTAGATTCAAAATATGACGGATTTGAAATTGCAGTAATAGGAATGGCAGGAAGATTCCCCGGTGCCAGAAATATTAGTGAACTTTGGGAGAATTTAAAAGCCGGGAAGGAATCCATCACTATTTTCTCTGAAGAAGAATTAAAAAATGCCGGTGTGGGCGACTTTTTACTATTAGATCCAAATTACGTGAGAGCACGGGGAATAATTGAAGACGCTGATAAATTCGATGCATCTTTTTTTGATTTTTATCCACGTGAAGTTGAAGTGCTCGATCCCCAACAAAGAATATTTCTAGAGTGTTCCTGGGAAGCATTGGAAGATGCAGGATATAATCCTGAAAAATATCCGGGTTTAATTGGTGTCTTTGGCGGTGTTGGTATAAATACCTATTTGTACGCATTTCTTAATTCTAATAAAGAATTTATAAGTTCTTCGGAAGGATACCAATTATCGATTGGGAATGACAAAGATTTTCTCTCAACTCGAGTTTCATACAAAATGAATTTGAGAGGCCCGAGTATTAATGTGCAAACAGCATGTTCTACATCATTGGTTGCAACTCACATAGCTTGTATGAACTTGCTTAACTATCAATGCGACATAGCTTTAGCAGGCGGTTCTACTATCTCATTCCCTCAGAAATCTGGATATTATTATCAGGAAGGTATGATTCTCTCTTCAGACGGTCACTGCAAACCGTTTGATACAGATGCAAACGGAACAGTTCCCGGAAGCGGGACAGGAATTGTTGTATTAAAAAGACTAAGCGATGCTCTGGAAGACGGTGACCATATTTATGCAATTATTAAAGGCTCTGCATATAATAATGACGGAGCTTTAAGAGTAGGTTATACAGCGCCGGGAGTTAACGGACAAACGGAAGTTATTGCTGCCGCACAAGCAATGGCAAATGTTAACCCGGAATCAATAAGTTATATCGAAACTCACGGAACGGGAACTTCTATGGGTGACCCGATTGAGATTTCTGCTTTGACTCAGGCTTTTCGAGAACATACTAATAAGAATGGATTCTGTGCTATCGGTTCGGTAAAATCTAACTTAGGACATTTAGATACAGCTTCGGGTATTACAGGGTTAATAAAAACCGCCCTATCGTTATACCATAAAACCTTAGTCCCTTCTATTAATTATAAAAACCCTAATCCCAAAATTAATTTTAGTGAAAGTCCTTTCTTTGTAAATACCGGCTTGAAAGAATGGAAAAGCAATGGTTCTCCGCTTAGAGCAGGCGTTAGTTCTTTTGGAATAGGAGGGACTAATGTCCATGTAATATTAGAGGAAGCTCCGGATATAAATTTAACATCTAAAAAAGAGTATGGATTATTTTTACTCTCGGCTAAGTCTAAAGAGGCTTTGAATAGTTATACAAAAAATCTCGGGCAATATTTTCAAAATAATAATATAAACACAATTCACGCAGCTTATACCTTAGCGATTGGAAGGAAGCACTTTAATGAAAGAAGAATAGTTGTTGGTAATGATAGACTTGACATTGCTGCTGCTTTAGAACATTTGGATCC
>BDSW01000292.1 GCA_002898175.1 bacterium BMS3Abin04 | reverse complement strand
CGGAAACATAAGATTGAGAAGTTTAATTGAGAGATACGATCTTTCCCACTTTAGCTGATATCAATCAAGGTAAGTTTGGGACTTAAGAATAAAATGATTTATCAGCAAGTCAAAATATTGTGGATAAATATTTCTTGCTATCAACATTTATCGGCTCAAAAAGCTAAGTACCTAATAACAATAAATTAGATATATATAACTTAATTTGTAAAAGATTCAAAATATGTTTACATTTAATTATTGAACATATAATTGTGGTGCTGAGATGAGAAAAATTATTGTTATTATTGTTATTCTATTATCAACTGTGAATATTTATTCCCAATCAAACAGCGATACAACAAAGCAAAAACCGTTCAAATTTTATACTAATTCTTTTCAATTCCGAATTTTGCAATTTTTCTCTCTTGCCGATTTTCAAGGCGGATTGATTTCTTATAAATATCATTTTAATAACCATTACGCTTTTAGATTCGGTTTGGGAATACGACTTGATAATGATAACCAAGATGAGGAAAAGAACAATTTAATTGACAGTATCACAACTTCGGCAAACTATGATCTAGGAAGTTATCACTATAGCTTACAAAGTCAATTATTGTTTTATGTAAACCCTCAAAATGATATTAAGCTGTATATTGGTTTGGGCCCTTATTTATCATTTTCAAAAACTTCAAGGAAACTTAATAATATTGATATTATATCAAAAAAAACTGATTATAAATTTTCAAATACTGATGTTACTGAAACGAAGGATTATTTACTTGGAGTTTCTTCCGTTTATGGTGTAGAGTGGTTCTTCACAAAAAATATGAGCTTGATTGCAGAATATGGATTTGTTCTGGCTTATAGTAACTCAAAAGCGGAATATAGACATTCGATTTATGAGAAGAATAGTAAAATAAATCATACTAATTCCTACAAAAGATCATCCTCCGGATTTAAGTTCAATAGCAGCCGAGTTAATTTCGGGTTATCCGTTTATTTCTAATTATTGTAAGTAATGAATAACATAGAATAATAAAAACTTCTTTATTCATTGAATTACCTTATTCTTCTCTATTTCTCAAAACTATTTCAAATCTTTAGGAACTAAAACCTTTCTTAATTTTTTAACATAAAGGAAAAATTATATTAAATATTTATATGGAACTTAACCTATAATGTTTCAATAGAATTAGGAGGATAAAATGAAAAGTAAATGGTTTTTGGTCGTCACGGTAATTTTTGCTGTTGTTATCTTGATCGAAGGATATTTTATTTACGACTTAAACAAGCAGAAGAAAGCCGAAAAAAGTATTGTTCAGCTGCAAGACCCTGCTGATACACTATTGCCTAAACCTTTTAAAGATTTCGATAAATGGAATTCATTAAAAGAAATACAGAAAATACAGCGCAATATGAATAAGATGTTTAGAGACTTTAACTCCAACTTTCAAATTGATACCAGTTTTAGTAAAATCTTTCAAGAATTTTCCCTCTCTCCCGCTGTCGACATTATTAATGGAAGCAATAAATACATTGTAAAAGTTAACCTTCCCGGCATAGAGAATGATAAAATCAATGTTAATGTTAAAGACGGTATTCTTACAATTAAAACAAAAGAAGTGGAAAAAGAAACGGATAAAAATTCGAATTTTATTGAACGTGAAAGATTTATGGGTAATTTTGAGAGGTCAATACTTTTACCAAAAGACGTAATTGTCAGCAAAATGAAAACCGAATATAAAAACGGAGTTTTAACAATAACGTTCCCCAAAAAGAAATAATAACCTAATTAATAGCTGTCTCAAATATTTGGTATTACTTTAGAGGCAGCTTATATTTTATTATATTTACCCCTTAATTAATCACCAGGTAAACAGCAGTTTTGGTTAACTGAATATACTTTAATTTACATTAACCTTTTTTACTTTTCAAAGTAATGAGTTTTTTATCTATATAAACCTTTAAATTAGTTATTTAAGGATAATTGTATGAAAATATCTAGGAAGCAATTTATAAAGGTAACTTCTATCATCGGATCTGGAATTGCTGTTTCACCATTTCTTCCTCAAAGTATTCGATCAAATTCGTTTATTCCTAAAAATGAAAAACCCATTGTAATTTCCACATGGGAGCATGGAATGCCTGCTGGGCAAAAGTCGATTGAACTTTTAATGCAAAATAAAAACTTGAAAGACGCTATTGAAAAAGGTATAAATTTAATCGAAAATGATCCTTTGAATCACTCTGTGGGTTTAGGCGGCTATCCCGACTCAAGCGGTGAGGTTACATTGGATGCTTCAATAATGGATTCTGATGGGAATGCCGGCGGTGTAGGTTATATCAAAAATATAAAAAATGCAATTTCCGTTGCAAGACTTGTAATGGAAAAGACTCCGCATGTTTTGTTAGTTGGAAAAGGAGCACGTGATTTTGCTTTGTCGGAAGGTTTCAAACAAGAAAATCTATTGACAGAAGAGATGAAGAGTGAGTGGGAAAAATGGAAGGCTAAACACAAAAGAATGTTTGATCCTGTTTTACGAAATCATGATACTATTGGACTTTTAGCGATGGATAAAGACGGTAATATTGCAGGCGGAGTTTCAACAAGTGGTTGGGCTAATAAAATGCCCGGACGTGTTGGAGATTCTCCGATCATCGGAGCTGCACTTTATGTAGATAATGAAGTTGGAGCCGCATGTGCAACGGGTTTGGGCGAAAATGTAATTAAAACTGCTGGTAGTTTTTTGGTCGTTGAAAAGATGCGGGAAGGTTATTCCCCTCTCGAAGCTTGCAAAATTGCGGTTAATCGTCTGAAGAAAATTCATTCAAAAGAGAAAAAT
>BDSW01000291.1 GCA_002898175.1 bacterium BMS3Abin04 | reverse complement strand
CAAATAGATTTTGATTTAGTGAAATTAGGGCTTGTACCTGACGGAGATAAACGTGTACAAGTATTTGTTTTGGATTTAAGAACCGGTATAAATTTTTATTCTATGTGTATCCCTGCGAATTTATTTTTAAATCTAAATAACGCTTTAAATTATAATTATGTAGAAATGATAGGTAATATTTCTCCAATAAGAAATATTTCGTTAAATTTGCAATTCTTATTTTAATCCATACTTATTCGGAAGGAGAAATTCGATAAATGTTTATAGATTCTCATGCTCATCTTTTCTATCCTAATTTTAACGGAGATTTAGATGAAGTTGTTAACCGCGCAAAAGCAAACGGTGTTGATTATATATTAGTACCGGGGACAAATTTAGCCACATCTGCCGAAGCAGTACAGCTGGCGGAAAAATATGATTTTATTTATGCCGCTGTTGGAGTTCATCCGCAGGATACAAAAGAATGGGATGATTCTTTAATTAAAAAGATCGAAGAACTTTCAAAAAATCCGAAAGTTGTTGCCATTGGTGAAATCGGTCTTGATTATTATTATGATTTCTCTCCCAAGGAAGTTCAGATTGATGCATTCAAAAAGCAGATTGATCTTGCGCTAAAACTTAAATTACCAATAATCGTTCACAACCGCGAAGCAAGTACGGATTTAATGAAAATTTTCCGTGAATATAAAGGAACCGAATTAAAAGCGCAGTTTCATTGTTTTGCCGGTTCTATTGACGAAGCAAGAGAACTTATTGAAATGGGGCATTTTGTTTCTTTCACCGGGAATATAACTTTTAAGAATGCGGATAATCTTAGAAAAGTTCTAGATAAAGTTAGCATTGAAGACTTACTGCTTGAAACCGATTCGCCGTTTTTAACTCCTGTACCCCATCGAGGTAAAAGGAATGAACCTTCTTACGTTGCTTTAATAGCAGAGAAAATTGCGGAGCTAAAAAGTATAAGGACTGAAGACGTTGCGCGCACTACTTCCTATAACGCTTACAAATTATTCGGAATCGGTACAAAACCTAAACTAAGTATAACATATCAGATCGGGGAAAATCTCTATATCAATGTTACAAACCGCTGCGATTCGGATTGCATATTCTGTGATAGGAAAGGCGAGGCTGTTCTTAATGGTTATAATCTGAAAATGGATAAATCCGAAGAACCCGGCGCTGATGCATTCATTAAAGAAATTGGTAACCCAAGAGAATACAACGAAATTGTCTTCTGCGGTTACGGTGAACCGACTATCCGCTGGGAAGTTGTAAAAGAAGTAGCGAAGTATGTAAAACAAAACGGCGGACGAACAAGATTGGATACGGACGGACACGGGAATGTGATAAATAAACGCGATATAACTCCTGAATTTAAAGATTTAATCGATAGTGTTTCTATTAGCTTGAATTCTTCCGATCCCGAACAATACGCCAAAATTATGAGAGTTGAACCGAAAATGTTTGATGAAATGGTTGCTTTTGCCAAATCAGCAAAACAATATTCAAAGGTTACATTAACTGTTGTTGGAATGAGCCAAATTGATATTGAAAAAGCAAGGAGTTTTGTTGAAAATGAGATTGGAGTAAATTTTAGAGAACGTCCCTATTTTTCCTAAATTATTAAAAATGAAAGTATTATATGAAAATAATTAAAATTTTATCGCTCTTTTTCTTTTTCAGCACGTTAATTTTTGCACAGGATTCATTAAAAGTACAAACCGAACTTGATTCTTTAGCAAAAGAAGATTTTTTTAAGTCCACAGTTTTATCTTTAGATATATATGATTTAACTGCCGGGGACACCGTCTATCAAATAAATGAAAAAAAGCTTCTCAACCCAGCTTCAAATATGAAGATAATTACAACAACAACTGCATTATTATTTCTAGATACATCGTACACCTTTAATACATCTGTTTATTATTCGGGACTTATAATGGATTCCATTTGTTACGGTGATCTTTATGTTGTTGGAGGAGGAGACCCTGATTTTACCTCAGATGATTTGGACTCGCTTATAAGGTCAATTAAAGATTTCGGTATTAATGAAATTAGAGGTAACGTATACGGCGATATATCTTTGTTCGATTCTTTATTTTGGGGTAACGGCTGGATGTGGGATGATGATCCTAGTACGGACTTTCCTTATATGACCCCGTTAATAATAAATGATGCTGCAGTTAAAATTGCTTATCAACCTTCTCTAATCGGTCAGCCGGTAGATGTTTCGCTAATTCCAAACTCCAAATACTTTAATTTGACTAATACATCCGTTACCATTAAAGAAGACACATCGGATTTAACAGTTACGAGAGATTGGATTAATAGGAGTAACGATTTGATAGTTTCCGGAACCCTTTCACACAATGCAGAGCCGGATACTGTCGGCATTAATCTTGTCCATCCCGAAAAATATTTTTTGAACTTAACGGAAGAAGCACTAAGAAAAAACGGAATCGTATTCGAAGGTTTGGTCGATACAGCTTCTCTACCGGTTTATGCGCATCACATTTTTACATTCAAACGAAAATTTGGCGATGTTATTTTTAACCTAAATAAAACAAGCGATAATCTAAGCGCCGAAATGACTCTTCGGGCTTTAGCTTATAAATTTTACGGAAAACCCGCAACAGCTGAAAACGGTATAAAAGTTTTAGATAGCTTGGTAACGCTGGTCGGACTTAATCCTGATGATTATCGTTTTGCAGACGGTTCGGGCGTATCCCGATATAATTTGGTTTCATCGAAACTTCTGTTATCAATTTTAAAATATATCTATAAAAATTATCCCGAGAAGTATCATATTCTTTATACCTCCTTTCCCGAAGCGGGAGTTGACGGAACACTGGAAAAAAGGATGCAGAATTCTTTAGCAATAAATAACGTCCATGCAAAAACCGGAACACTGAGCGGAGTAAGTGCGCTTTCGGGATATTTGACTTCTAAAAACTCACATAAAATTGTTTTTTCCATAATCATGGAAAATTTTGTTGTAAGCGCAAGAGTAGCAAGATATTTTCAAGATAGGATTTGCGAAATTTTATCCGGAGCGGATTTATAATATCGCTTCATTTTATTTTCTAAAATATTAAATTTCCTCCAAAAGATAATCACAGGCAATTTTTATGAAAAATTTCAGACAGTTCAGAATAATAGCGGAACCTTTTAATCCGGACTTAATATCCGGACTTCTATGGAATTTTGAAATTACAGGGATTCAGGAATTAGAAGATTCAATTTTAGTTTTTGTTGGGGACAGCTCGGATATATCATATGATATAATAAATAAATTTTTCTTTACGTTAAAAGCTCAAAATTTAATTGAATCATTCAAAATTGAAGAGCAATTTATAAAAAGCAAAAATTGGAACAAGGAATGGGAAAAGAATTTAAGTATTATTGAAATAACTAAAAACTTGGTAATTAAACCTTCATTTAAAGAATATGTATCTAAGGAAAATCAAGTTGTTATAACAATAGATCCCAAAATGTCTTTCGGAACCGGTATGCATGAAACTACGAAATTAATTTTAACTTTGCTTGAAGAATACGCACACAGTAAACAAAAAGTACTGGATGTAGGAAGCGGGACAGCTATTTTATCGATAGCTGCTATAAAATTAGGGGCGCAGCAAGTTCTTGCAATTGACAATGATGAATGGTGTTACATCAATGGTAACGAAAACGTTAAGAAAAATAAAGTCTCGGATAAAGTAGAAGTTTTAAATTCTGAAATCCAAAATATTTCCGAAACTAAATTTGAATTAATATTAGCAAATATTAATAAATCCGTTTTGCTTTCAATAAAAGAAGAACTTGCACGCCGCTTAATAAATAACGGTCTTCTAATTATATCCGGAGTATTACTCCAGGACGAAAACCAAATGAAACAAAGCTTTGAAGAACTTCATTTCAAAATACTGAGAACTAAACAATTGAATGAATGGATTGCTTTAGTACTACAAAAGCAAAGTCCTTAGTGTGCCAATTTATTTAATAATTTGGCCAATTGTTTTTGTTCGTTTTCACTTAGCTTATCGGCGAATTCCTGAATGTTTTTAACATGCTCAGGGAAAATTTTCCCTAATTTTTGTTTCCCTTTGCTAGTAATTTCAGCATTAATTACACGACGGTCTGTTTTTGAAGGAACTCGTTTAACCAAGTCCTCTTTTTCCAGATTATCGATAACACATGTGATATTAGCGCCGGTAACATTCATTTGTTCGCTAATTCTCTTCAAAGGAATACTTCCTCTTTCAGTTAGAACTTCGAGAACTCCGAATTGCGGACCAGTAAGTTTGTGTGAATAAAGATGTTTCGAATGTGCTCTTCGCACTACTTCGTAAGCTTTGGCAAGATTTTCCCATAATTCCAAAGCGTTTTTGGATTTGACATTTTTTGACATAATGTTTCTCCCTTCCAATTAGTTAAAAAATGACTTAAGTTGTTGTTTATATGTCTTGTAATCAGGTATTATACCTTCTACAATTTTCCAAAATTCTTTTGAATGATTCATTTCTCTAAGATGACATAACTCATGAACTATTACATAATCAATTATTTCATTGTTAAAATACATAAGTTTATAATTAAAAGAAAGATTATTTTTGCTTGAACAACTTCCCCATCTCGATTTTTGACCTCGGATTGTTATTCTATTATAATTAAAATTATGCTTCTCAGATAATTCCTTAGCCCTAACCGGAATATATTCCTGCGCCCTCTCTTTCAGCCATCTTCTATATTCATCTTCAAAGCTCATTAAAGCTTTTTGAGTGTATAGAAATAACTTATTACCTTTTAAAATTTGTTCGGAAACACTTAAATTTACATCATCTAAACTAATAATTTCAATTTCATTCCCTAAGTAATAATATCTATTTTGTCTATTATTTACAAGCTTAAAATATTTATATAAAATTTCTTTCTTTTTAAGTAAGAATTTTTCGGCAGCTGATAAATTCATAAATCTTGGAACAACAAGTTCAATTCCACCGTCGATATTTATCCGAACTCTAACATATTTTGCTCTCTTACTTTTTCTAATTGAATAAGTAAATTGTTTGTTATATATATGTATTGTTTTATTATTCAATATTACGGAATAGTAAAATAAAAACTTTAAGCTAAATTTATATGATATAATTTGAAACTTCAAGTAGAAACATTATATTTATATTTTATTTTTAAGTTTTTACATTGAAAGATTTACTGAAAAAATTTCGTCTATTCAACGACTCTTTTAAAAACCGAACTGGTTTTAACAATACTGTTTCAGGTTTTAGAAGTTTTGCATATAGAATAAAAACCATCAATTTTTCATTCTTGTTAAACAATTTTAATTCGGAAGATTATTTTTATTGGTCAGTTTCAGATAACAACTTATCTATGCTCGGTATTAAATCCGTTTTTGATATTAAAATAAGCGGGTTGGACAGGATAGAGAAGACGGATAGTAAAATTTTACAAATCGAAAATAATGTTGAAAGTAATTGGCACGAAGTTGGACTAAACTTCCCGCCAATGTTTTTAGGGGGTATGAAGTTCGTACCGAATGAACAAGGAAATGTATGGAACGATTTTAGCGATTCGGATTGGATGCTGCCGAAATTTTTATTTTATAAAAATAACTCGGAGTATTTTTTAATCATTAACTACAAATCATCCACTTATGATGATTCGGTTTTAGAAAATGAAATTCTTGAAATCACAGATTTTTTGACTCAAACCACCAATCCTGCTGAACAAAAAAATATACAAATAACATCCACAATTGTTCATAACGGATGGAACAATAAAGTATTAAATGCACTTAAAAGTATCCATGAAGGAGCAATTCAAAAGATTGTTCTTTCCCGTGAAGTTGAATGGGAACTTTCAGGAGTGCCGAATATTTATTCTTTAATTCAAAAATTAGGCAAACGCTATCCTAAATGCTATGTCTTTGCATTCCGTAGAAACAATTCTGTGTTTTTTGGCGCTTCCCCTGAAAAACTGGCAAAAATTCAAAACGGTTGGATAGAAACCGATGCATTAGCCGGCTCAATCTCGAGAAGTCCAAATCCGAAAGAAGATCTTAAATTAGAAAAAGAGTTACTTTCAAGCGAAAAAAATCTAAACGAGCAAGATGCCGTTGTAAAATTTATTACTGGTTCTCTTTCAAAAATTTCTGATAATATAGAATTTGATGAAAAACCAATTATTAGGAAATTACCGAATATACAACATCTATGGACGCCTATCCGGGCAAAATTGAACAAAGAATTAAAACTTTTTTCGATACTAAAAAATTTGCATCCTACACCGGCAATTTGCGGCGCACCATGGTTGAACGCACTTCAATCAATAACCATGATGGAAGAACATGACCGCGGATTATATGCAGGAATTGTCGGCTGGTTTTGTTTGGAAAATAAAGCTGAATTTGCCGTTGCTATTCGTTCTGCGCTGCTAAAAGATAAAAAAGTATATGGATATGCCGGTTGCGGAATTGTTGAAGGTTCTGATCCTGATGCAGAATACGAGGAAACCGAACTCAAGTTAAAGCCAATTAAAAATCTGTTTGTGAATGAAAAATCACGTCAATCGTAATTTTCTATGGGCACAAATTTTTGTCGAACAACTGAGTAAATCCGGCGTTAAATACGCAAGTATTTCTCCGGGTTCAAGAAGTACTCCTCTAACCTTAGCATTTTCCGAAAACAGTAAAATAAAGACTTTTGTAAATATAGATGAGCGAACAAGCGGTTTTTTTGCTCTTGGTTTAGCAAATAAAACAAACTCTCCGGTGGCAGTAGTTACTACTTCCGGCACTGCTACGGCTAATCTTTATCCGGCTATTATCGAAGCATTTCAACAACGAATTCCATTGATAGTTTGCACAGCCGATAGACCTCCCGAAATGCAAAATTGCGGAGCAAATCAAACTATAAATCAACAGAATATTTATGCTAACCACATAAGATATTTTGCTAATATCGGTCTTCCTTCTTTATCAATGAACAAAATAAACCGGCTTAAAAAGATTACTCATACCGCAGTTCAGAATAGTTTAATCTTCAAACGCGGTCCCATCCATTTAAATTTTCCTTTTAGAAAACCTTTCGAACCTAAAACTTTTACGGATAGTATCAGCAAAGACTTTATTACGAAATCAAAAGTTTTTATTTATAGCAAAGCAGGAATAAGCAAAACCGATTTGCTTAGCAAAAATAAGATTGCCGAATTTACCGGAGCAGTTAAAAAATATAGAAAGGGAATTATTATCTGCGGCGGATATAACTATAGCAATAAATTTCCCGAAATATGTACGTCCTTTGCTTCTAAACTCGGATACCCGATATTCGCCGAAGGGAATTCCGGACTCCGATTTAGTAATTCTTCAAAAAAGCTTGTCCTCAGCAATTCAACAGCATTTCTTAAATCGGATGCATTAAAAAAAATAATTAGAGCTGAAATAATAATTCAGTTCGGAAACACTCCTATTTCCAATATTGTACAAAATTTTATTAAAAAATCGAAAGCCGATAAATATTTAATTAATTCTTTCGGAGATTATCAAGATCCTTCCCGGACAGCACAAAATGTTTTTGCAATCACACCGGAAGATTTTTGTAGAAGTTTTCTTGATAGTACAAAAAATTTAAATTTCACGAGGTCGAAAGAATGGATAAATAAATTACTCACATATGAAAAAATTTCTGAAGATATTAAAAGAGAAAAGATTGAGAATGCAAAATTTCCTTTTGAAGGAAGAATAGTTACAGAGACCTTTAAACTAATACCAAATAATACGAATTTTATGTTTTCCAACAGTATGCCTGTGCGGGATTTGGATTTTTTTGCCTCCTTCAATAAAAAGTATATTAATATTTTTTCAAACCGAGGTGCAAGCGGTATTGACGGAATTATTTCAACAGCCGCCGGAGTTGCCGTTGAATCCGTAAACCCGACAGTTCTTATTATTGGTGATTTGGCGTTTTATCATGATATGAATAGTTTGTTGATTTTACGGAAACAGAAAATACCGTTAGTAATAATTCTAATTGATAACAATGGCGGAGGTATTTTTAATATGCTTCCAATTTCGAGTTACAGAAAATCTTTCACTAATTATTTCCGTGCACCTTTAGATATTGATTTATTAAGTTTTGCTAAAAGCTACGGTGGAAATTCGTACGAAATTGAAAATTGGGAAGATTTGAATACTCATTTTCTATCTGCATTAAAGAGAAAAAGATTTACGGTTTTAAGAATAAAAACTAATGCTAAAAATTCACTTAAAATAAGAGAAGCTTATTGGCAGAAGGTCGATAAAGAAATAAAGACATACAATGATAATCCGAAATGATAATATTGAAATAAATGTAATAACGGGAAATAAAAATGCCCTTCGGGAAAAGATTCCTGTTTTATTTTTACACGGATTTACAGGATGTGCCGAAGACTGGTTTTTTATATTTGATAAACTGCCGTCAGAATTTGAACCAATTGCAATTGATTTAACTGGTCATGGGAAAAGTAGTTCGCCGGAAACATTATACTATTATTCGACTGACTTTATTATCAAAAGTATAGATTTTATCCTAAATTATTTTGAGATTAAAAACACAGTTCTGGTTGGTTATTCAATGGGCGGCAGAGCTGCTTTAGCATATGCTTTTAATTATCCGAAAAAAGTTGATAAACTTGTTTTAGAAAGTTCAACCGCAGGAATTATAAATGAAACTGAGAAAAAACAGCGAGAACAAAAAGATAATGATCTAGCCAATTTTATTGAGCAAAATAGTATTGATGATTTTATAAGTTATTGGTTAAACCAATCGTTGTTTGAATCACTTAAAAATCTTCCGTCAAACACATATAACGAAATAGTAGAAAGAAGGAAATTCAACAGCAGGACAGGTTTGGCTAATTCCTTACGAGGTTTCGGGACGGGTACGATGCCGAATTATTGGGAAAAGCTTTATAACCTAAAAACTAATACTCTTCTTATTTCAGGAAATTTGGATAATAAGTTTACAACAATTAATAAAAAACTTTCTTCAGAACTTCCAAATGCAAAACATGTTATAATTAAAAATACCGGACACAATGTACACTTAGAAAAACCGCAAGAATTTATTATTTTTCTTAACCGATTTTTAAACAATTAAAATATAATGTGTTTCTTTTATTTGTAATCATTAAATTTATTTAGAGCATTGTAAAAAGCTTAATTTAACTGTGTTTAATCTTAAGGAATATCATGAACTTCAATTGGATTAAAGCAAAAGATTACCAAGATATTATTTATGAAAAATTGGATGGTATTGCCAAAGTTACAATAAATCGACCGGAAGTAAGAAATGCTTTCAGACCGGAAACCGTACTGGAAATGTATGATGCATTTTCCGACGCACGGGAAGACCCTGAAATAGGTGTTGTTCTTTTAACAGGCAAGGGTCCGGCAAAAGACGGTAAATACGCTTTCTGTTCGGGAGGCGACCAAAGAATTAGAGGAGATAAAGGTTATGTCGGTACGGATGGGGTTCCCAGATTAAATGTTTTAGACCTTCAGAAATTAATCAGAAGTATACCCAAACCGGTAATTGCTCTTGTAGCCGGGTATGCAATTGGCGGAGGGCATGTTTTACACGTTGTTTGCGATTTAACAATTGCAGCCGATAATGCAGTCTTCGGTCAAACCGGACCGAAAGTCGGTAGTTTTGACGGGGGATTTGGAGCGAGCTATTTAGCAAGAATGGTCGGTCAAAAAAGAGCCAGAGAAATTTGGTTTCTATGCAGGCAATACAGCGCCGAAGAAGCTTACGAAATGGGAATGGTAAATAAAGTTGTTCCGCTTAACGAATTAGAAAAGGAAGGTGTAGAATGGGCACAAGAGATTTTAGAAAAAAGTCCGCTCTCAATTAGATTATTAAAATCGGCATTTAATGCCGAATTAGACGGACAAGCGGGGATACAAGAATTAGCAGGCAATGCAACTTTACTTTATTATATGAGTGAAGAAGCCCAGGAAGGGAAAAAAGCATATAATGAAAAACGAAAACCGGACTTTAAAAAATTCCCAAGAGTGCCTTAAACACGACATTTCCATTTACGATAGTTAATTAGTTTATTATAAAAATTATAGAAAATGATAGAAACGACGATACAAAAATATTCTAAATTTGAAAGCTGGATTTTTGCAAGCAGGCTAAAAACATTACCTGCAGCAATAGTCCCGGTTCTTATCGGCTCGTCCATTGCACTTTATGACCATAAATTTAAATTACTTGCTACTTTAGTGGCTTTAACTTGTGCCCTTTTAATACAAATAGGGACAAACTTTGTAAACGATTTATACGATTATCTTTCCGGTACGGATAAAGAAGACAGAGTCGGACCTTTAAGGGTATTGGCATCAGGCTTAATTTCCGTAAAAGAAATGAAAATCGGAATTATTTTAATTTTTGCATTAACTTTTTTGTTTGGACTTTACCTGGTTTACATTTCAACATGGATTACATTGCTAATCGGCATTATGTCAATATTAGCCGGGATAGCTTATACAGCCGGTCCGTATCCGCTTGCATATAACGGTTTAGGAGATATATTCGTCTTTGTCTTCTTTGGTTTTGTTGGTACTGTCGGGACTTACTACGTACAGGCAGTAGATATTACGCCTTTGGTTCTTTGGGCATCAATTCCTGTTGGTGCTTTAATTACAAACATATTAGTAGTAAACAACTACCGTGATATTGAAGAAGATGCTTCCGCCGGTAAAATTACTCTTGCTGTAAAATTAGGTAAACGCTTAACTCGAATTCAATACCTAACTTTTACAATTGTTTCTTACTTAATCCTTTTTGTGGTTTATTTTACATATAAACAAAGTTTATTTGTATTCCTTCCGTTATTATCACTTCCTTTAGCGATTCGGCTTGTAAGAATGATTTATAAATATAAAGGAACTGAACTTAATAAAACGCTGGCTTTAACGGCAATACTTTCTGCTGTTTACGGGCTATTATTTGCATTCGGTATTTCAATATGAAAATTAGGGAATTTAAATACTTTCCCTATCGCCTAAAGTTCAATTCAATTTTCATTACCTCAAAACAAACATTTAAGTTAAGAGATATTATTATTCTACAACTTATAGATGATGAAGGGAATAAATCTTACGGCGAAGCTGCTCCTTTACAAAACTTCGGTTCTGAAAATTTAAATGATATCAAAAATTTACTTAAAGAAAAAATATCTGAGTTCTCAGGCTTAGAAATTGAGGATGCAATTTCACTTTCTGCTTCTCCGGCGTTTAATAAATATCCGGTTACAAAATTCGCATTGGAACAAGCGATAATGAATTTTGCAATACATTCAAATTATCGACCGGTAATTAATTTGATATCAACCGGAGTTCAAAATAAAATTCCGGTTAATGCTGTAGTTGGGAAATTACCATTGAAAGAAACAGTTAAAAAAATTGAAGAAATTACAGTCGGGAATTATTCATCTGTGAAAATAAAAATCGGCAGGAGAAATTTTTATGATGACCTGCAAATTATAGATGCTGCTTACAAATCCATTGATACTAAAATAAAACTGCGGTTGGATTTAAATGGTTCTTGGTTGCTTGAGAAAGCAAAAGAAAACATATCTCAAATAACTAATTATAATATTGAATTTATTGAACAACCTGTTAAAGATACAAATGAGTTAATAAATTTATCAAGAACAAGTCCCATTAAAATTGCTCCGGATGAATCCGCAAATAATTTGAACAATACAATTAATCTAATAGACTCTGATATATTTGACTTTATTGTTATAAAGCCAATGCTTAACGGCGGAATATTTGACACAATAAAAATGATTAATTATGCCAATTTAAAAGGGGTTAACATTATAATATCTTCTGCTCTGGAAAGCGCTGTCGGGCGGAGTATTCTTCCATTGTTAGCTTCAAATACCAATCATAATTTTGCACATGGATTAGCGACTACCGAATTTTATAAAAATGATTTAACGCCCGATTTTTACAAAATTAAAAACGGTTTTGTTAAATTTGATTTTGATAAGTATAAAGAATATATAACTAAACTTTCCGGCGACGAACAATTTGAGAAAAAACTTTATATGGCTTAAATACGGGAAACTCACTCCGGACAAAACTGCAATTCTTGGAACCTGTGTAAAATTATCTTACGCTGAATTAGCTGAAAAGGTTGAGAGTTTTGCAAATTATTTAATTTCTCTTGGTATAAAACCCGGAAATAATGTTGGAATAATCAGTCCCAACAATAAAGATTTTATAATCGCTTTATTGAGTATTTGGAAAATTTGCGCTGTTGCAGTTCCTTTAAATTTTAATTTGCTTAATAAAGAAATTGAAAAATTACTCACAAATGCTAACGTTCAAACAACTTTAGTTCACAAAACCTCAGAAGTAAAAATTAGTGCGGAATTCAAAAGTAACGTTTTCCCATTCTCTAAAACCGATAAGCAAAATCAGGCGAGCAAACTTCCTTTGTGTAATGAAAAGGATGCATTGATATTGTTTACTTCGGGAACTACCGAAAGACCAAAGGGTGTTATTCTTGAACATAATAATCTTACGGCAAGCTTTACTTCAATCAATAATGTATTTAACTTTTCAGCTAACGACAAATTACTTGCAAGTCTTCCGTTTTTTCATATTGGCGGTTTTTCTGTTATTACCCGTGCACTTCTTTCCGGCACTGCAATTATTTTACCGGCATCACTAAAGACATTTGATTTAGCTGAAGCGATCAAAAAATTCAATCCCTCAATTATTTCACTGGTACCAACAATGTTAAAACGGTTATTGGAAATGGGGATAGAACCGAACAATAATTTAAGGATTGCCTTCATCGGCGGCGGTCCAGCACATACAGGATTAATTCATTCAGCTATTACTAAAGGTTGGCCGGTCGTAAAAGTTTACGGCTCTACCGAAACCTCTTCGATGATAACTTATTTAAATTACAAGGAATTTCAAAAGAGACCAAAGTCTGTAGGTAAGCCGTTTCCCGGAAATGTTCTAAAAATAATTGATATTGACGGGAACGTTCCGGGAACTAATTTAAAGGGTGAAATCCAAGTCACCGGCAACTCGGTTGCTAGCGGATATTTCATGAACAAAAAAGATTCTATAGGTCAATTCGCAAACAATTCTTTTTTGATGGGTGATATCGGATACTTAGATAATGAAGGATATTTATTCTTGCAAAACCGAAAAGATAATTTGATTATTTCCGGTGGGGAAAATATCAATCCTCTTGAAGTTGAAAACGTAATATCTAAGATACCCGGAGTTGCGGAAACTTGCGTTATCGGTTTAGATGATAATGAATGGGGCAAAATTATAGTCGGTGTAATAGTTAAAGAGAATAATTCCGTTATAAATGGAAATGATGTAAAAATGTTCCTCAGAAAAAAACTGCCGGGATTTAAAATTCCAAAAAGAATATATTTTGTAGATAAACTGCCAAAAACTTCTTTAGGGAAAATACAAACAAGAAAAGTTTATGAGATGATCAGTAAACTTTAAAATTATTGCTGTTCCCAAACACTAAATTTATTTTGCGAAATATAAATCGCTAAGTTTATTACGTAATTCAGTTGGTAATTCTGTTTTGGAAAAACCTTTTTTTCTTACAAATACATGAACGGTTTTTACTTTTACCAAGATATTACCAAAAATATCCTGAACTTCATACTCAAGGGAAAAGGAAGAAGTTTTTAATTCCGATACAATAATTCTTGTAATAATTTCATCTCCTAGCTTAATCGGTTTTAAGTAATCCGCTTCAGTATGTATAATCGGAACAGCAAATTCCGGATGCTCAAAATAATTTACACCAAGATTAAAACCGTTGAACATATCTTCGTAAGCGCAATGAACAATGTTAAAAACTTCTCCGTAAAAAAGAATTCCGCCGGGATCAACTTGATTAAAATATATTCGACTCTTGTTTATAAACATAATACAGAAATTAGTGTAAAAATAATTGCCTTTTAAAAATTGGATTTTTACTGAATTTAATATATAATTTCTTTTCTAAATTTAAATACTTTTTTACAAACAGAAACATATTTTATGAATGTTTTATTAATCATAGTTGTTGCGTTAGTTGTGTTATTTTTAGCCATGCAATTTACTGCATACTTCAAATCCAGAAAATTTATAGGTCAACCGTTACCGTTTGATAAATTAAGCAGTAGTCTTAAAAATTTGATAAAAGACAAAAATTCGGTGTTGTATTTCTATTCACCTAACTGCCATGCATGTAAGCAGCAAAGTCCGGTTATGGAAGAATTAAAAAAAGATTTTAGTAATATATTTATGATTGACGCTTCTCAAAATGTTAGTGATGCCAGGGCATTCGGAATAATGGGAACGCCATCAACTATTTTTGTTAAAGGGAATCAAATTAAGGATGTAATGATCGGCTTTAGAAATGAAACAGCTTTGCGTAAAAAACTTGCCGAATTATAAATTGCATTTCCCCGTTAAGCAGTCAATTGTAAAAAACTTTCTCTTAGGAATACTTTGATATCCAATAATATAATTTTTATTACTCTAATTTTTATTTTTTCATATTCCGGTTCAATCTTATCCCAAAATTCCGGTTCCGAAATAAAAAAAACTTTTTATAACAGCGGTAAGTTAAAGTCGGAAGGAGTTTACGTTAACGGGAAAAGAAATGGCGAATATAAAGAATATTATGAAAGCGGGACTTTATGGAAAGATTGGGAATACAAAAATGGTTTAGAAGAGGGTAAATCATTTTGGTATTTTGAAGACGGCACATTGAGTATGGTATGGAACTATAATCATGGGAAATTGGAAGGTAAATCAAAATGGTATTATGAAACAGGTAAATTATGGGCAACACCCAATTTTGAAAACGGAATTAGGACAGGATTTACAGAAACGTATTACAAAGACGGAACTCTGCAGGGTATTTGGAATTATGAGAACGATAAATTAAACGGTATTTCAAAAATCTTTAACAAAGACGGGAAATTGGAAGTTGTACGCAACTACGTAAACGGTAAATTGGAAGGAACCAGTAAGGTTTATAATGATTACGGCGGTGTTGCACTGGAAGCGAATTATAAGAATAATAAATTAGACGGCACTTCATACATTTATTACCCTGATGGTTCAATTAAAGTTATCGATACATACATTAATGGACAAATTGTAAAAAGGAAGAGATTTGATATAGTTGGTAATTTTGATAAAGTTGAAGAAGACTTCAACGATTACTATACGAACGGGGTACTAAAATCCGAGAAACATTTTCATCTTGGCAGGCTGGACGGACTAAATAAAAACTATTATGAAAACGGCTTTCTAAAAGCAGCTGCTAATTATAAAGACGGCAAATTAGATAGTACCTGCCGGTATTATTCCGATGCGGGTATTCTGCAAAAAATTATTAATTATTCAGCCGATACTATTAATGGAAAAGAATACAATTACGATTCGTACGGTACATTAATTTCCATATTGAATTATTACAGCGGCATTCTTCAAGATACTGCAAAGTACTTTTATAAATCAGGTAAATTAAAATTATTTGCGATTTACAGAGATAGTATCCTCTCCGGAGAAGCAAAAGAATTTTATCAAAATGGAAAGACTAAATCCGAAGTGATTTATAAAAACGGGAAGAAAAACGGAATGTTCACTGCTTATTTTCCAAATGGGGAAATAGAAGAATACGGATATTTCAAAAACGGATTAAAAAACGGTAATTATTATACTTATTACAAAAACGGTTTACTTAAGAGCGAAGCAGAATACAATATGGGAAAACTTGTGAAAGGTGTTTTGTATAATCCGGACGGGTCAAGGAAACAATAATTCTTGTCGATAGAATTACAGAGAAAAACAAACAGTATTAAATATTAAACCGGAACTATCAGTTGAAAACTATTGAAAATTTAGTACCCTTTCCTTTTTTACTTTCTACCGAGACTTCAATATTATTTAACGCTGCATATTCTTTTACTAAAGCTAAGCCCAATCCCATTCCTTCATATCTTCTTGTATAACCGGTTTCCTCTTGTGAAAAAGTTTCAAAGATATTAGGTAAATAATCTTCTGAAATTCCAATACCGGTATCGGTAACATCAACTTGGACTTTCCCAAAATTGTTTTTAAACGCTTTGACAATAATCTTACCGTGCTTTGTATATTTAATCGCGTTATCAATAATATTGATAAAAATCTGTCCAGTAGTATATACATCACAGACAACATTGGAATTTCCTAATTTGTTATCAAATTCCAGCTTTAACCCTTTCTCTTTTGCTTGTAGGGAGAATTGTTTAACTATTGGCAGCAACACATATTTTACTAAATCTACCTCCTCAATATGAATTTTATATTTACCGTTTTGAAGCTGTGAGGCATTTAATAAGAGTTCAATCGTTCTTCTTAATCGCTCTCCTCCGTTGTTAATTATCTCAAAGCTGTCTTTCAGGTCATTGCTTAATTTCCCTTTAAGTTCACTCTCAATCAGTGAGGTAAAGCTTAAAATAGAATTTAACGGAGTTCGAACTTCGTGAGAAATTTGGGCTAAAAATTGCGATTTTAATTTACTCGCTTCTTCAGCCTCTTCTTTCGCTTTTTTCAATGCAAGTTCATTATTTTTTCTTTCAATTACTCGTGCAACCTGATCAGATATTAACTCCAGCAAGGCTTTGTCGTTTTCTGAATACTTATATTTTCTATCAAAACTCTGCAGGGTAATAATACCTTCAATATCTGTTTTTGTTTTGAGAGGAATACCTAAAAACGATTCCGGAAGTTTATCGCTTTTAAAAAGGTGATTGTTTTCAATCAAAATATTTTTCAATTCCTTCTTATCTAATAACAAACTTTCTTTTTTATCTAATGAATAATTGGCAAAATATACCGTTAACCATTCATTGTTAAGTTTATAATTTGAATACTTCTTAACTAACTCTTTACCGTCATCAAGCAAAAAGACATCAATATTTGTAATAGGAATTATCTGAGAGATTGATTCATGAATTAAAGCATACATAGTATCGGGCGAGTTTGAAAATGTTGCTTCTTTAGAAATACTAAGTAACACAGATTGAAGAAGTTCATTTTTCATCCTATCGGAGATATCTTCAATAGAAACTACTCTGAATAGGTTTCCTTCTTCATCACTAACTTTAATATTGGTAGTGAATGCATAGAAATGGGTCCCGTTTCTACGTCTTAGTTTTTCTTCGAATTTTAATATTTGTTCATCAGATAATATTTTATTGTGAAATTCTTTAGATTTTTCGCGCGAGTCGGAAGGTATTAAAATAAAATAATGTAATCCTAATAATTCTTTGTGAGTATACCCAAGCATTTTGCAAAACAAACGATTTGCATCTACAATTATTCCATCGGAATTAATAATACATTTTGCAATATCAGCAGATTCGAAAATAGACGTAAAAAGATTATTTAATCCGCTATTATCCATGTTTCTCCATCCGCGATATTTGTGCTTTGCTATTTTATTTGCCGTAGTATTCATTTAATTTTTCTTGAGAATAAAATACACTAAATTATTATCGTAACATTTTTGTATGTTTTTAATTAGACGTATATACCTATAGCGCACTGAAGTGCAATTGAGAATTGAGATAAAGCAATTTATAAAACATTTTACAATTCGCAATTTGTAGAGAGCAATTAGAAGTGATACGGAAGAGAGTATTTGATTTTTCTTCCAAAAAATCGAAGATTCGGCTTTTGACGAACAAGGAATTAATTGTTAATACTATAGTGCATACAGATTTATTCTTCTTTAATTTGAATCTCTTATTATTTATTTTTGATTCTCAATTTTAAGAAAGGAATCAATTTTGTTAATGATAGAAATTTTACCGGACAAATGTGATTTTTGCGGTTGCTGTGTCGGCATTTGTCCCGAAGATGCAATTGAACTTAAGGAGGCGGAAATAAAAATAATAGAAGAACTTTGTACAAATTGCTCCAAATGTGTTTGGTCATGCCCAATCGAGGTTCTTAAATTTAACAAAAGCGGAGTTAGGGAAACCGGTAATGCTTAATGAATATGATATAGTTGTTGTTGGAGCGGGTCCTGCCGGATCGATGGCTGCAAGATTTGCTGCAGAAAGAGGAGTTTCCGTTTTAGTCTTGGAGAAGGACAGGGATGTCGGTTACCCGGTAAGGTGCGGTGAAGCTGTGAGTAAAGCGGGTATAGAAGAGTTTATTAATTCCGACCCCAAATTTATTGCTGCAACTATAAATAAATTTTCCTTTATTTCACCAAACGGAACTGAAATTTTGATTTCGCTGGAAGAGGAAGGCTATGTGCTTGAAAGAAGAATTTTCGATTATGAACTTGCAAAATCCGCTTCAAAAGCAGGAGCCGAGTTTTTAACCAGGGCTTATGTGAACGGACTGCTTTTTGAGAACGACAAGGTTTCCGGTGTAAAATATAAATTCCAAGGGAAAGAAAAACAAGTCAAAGCTAAAATTGTAATTGCGGCAGACGGAGTTGAATCGCGGGTTGGAAGATGGGCCGGAATTAAAACCCATATTGATTTTAAAGACATGGAAAGCGCCGTTCAAATAACTGCAGCAGGTATTAATAATATTGACGACCGAACATGTTATTTTTATTTCGGAAAAGAATTTGCTCCCGGAGGTTACTTTTGGGTCTTCCCCAAAGGAAATAATTCCGCCAATATTGGGCTGGGTGTCGGCGGGAATATCGGGAAAAAGGAATCGGCGCTTTCATTTCTTAACCGTTTTATGGTCAAAAATTATCCGGACGCATCAGTCTTAACAACTATTGCCGGTGGTGTTCCATGTGTACCGACTTTAGAAAAAATAGTTGCACCCGGAATTATGGTAGTTGGAGATGCGGCAAGACAAGTTAATCCGTTATCTGGTGGAGGAATTGTAAGCGGAATGATTGGCGGCAGTATTGCCGGGGCGGTTAGTGCGGAAGCCGTTCAGGAAAATAAGCTTAACCATATTATTGAATATGAAAAACGATGGAATAAAAGATTAGGTAAAAGACATTTAATTTTTGAAAAACTTAAGAATGGTATTTATAATTTTTCAGATGAAAAATTTAATGATATTGCCCAAGCAGTTGAAAAAATTCCGTTTGAAAACAGATCAATCGGAAATGTATTTAAAACAGCACTGTTTAATAAACCATCTTTACTAATGGATGTTGCAAAGGTATTCTTTTCAAAATGAAAAAACTACTATTAGAACTTATTAATAAATATTATGATAAAATTGCTTCAAATTGGGGTGAGAAAGTTTTAAAATCCTTTCGTAAAAAATTTACACAAGAACAAATAGACCATTCCGTAAAAGAGAATCTTAACCTTTTTAGCGAAATACTTCGGGGAGCTGATGATACAGTAATAGACAAACATTTAGTATTGATTTATAAAGAATTATCCCGTTTGAATCTAACCTTGCTTGAAGTGAGCCATATTTTTAGTATTGGAAGAAATGAAATAATTAATCGTCTGGAATCTGAGAAAAAAAAGAATACTGATTCCTTATTCCTTATAGGTTTTATCGATGAACTTTTCGAGGAAGTTTTTGCCCGTTTCAGTATGATGCACCAGGAGAAAAAAACATACGAACTTTCGAAAAATATAGATAGACTAACTCAAAAGCTCGAACAAAACCAGCAATACTTACAAAACATACTACAAACTTCGGATGCTGCAATAATGGTTATTGACCAGAACGAAAGTATTGTAGCGTGGAATGAAGGTGCCCAGAATATTTTTGGATACACAAAAGAGGATGTCTTAAATAAACCCTCTTCTTTCCTAATACCCAACAAAGAAAAATATAAAACAGAGCTCGATTTCATAATTTCGGAAGTTAACAAAAGCGGTAAAGTTCAAATACTGGAAACAGAACGCACTACAAAATCCGGTGATTTAATTCCCGTACAATTAAACGTAACAAGACTGCAGAACGCAAAGGGTAATTATTATGGAAGGACTGTTGTAATAAAAGATGTAACAGAAGTAAAAAGACTTCAGCAGCAAGTAGATCAATCGGAAAAACTGGCTGTAATTGGTCAATTGGCCGCCGGAGTTGCACACGAAATTGGAAATCCTCTTACATCTATTTCGTCTCTTGTACAAATATTACAAAGAAAAAACGAAAATAAGTTTTCTGCTAATCTTCTAAAAAATATAAAGGAAAATATAGATAGAATTTCAAAAATAGTTAGAGAATTAGTTGACTTGTCTCGTCCGCCAAGTAATATTGAAGAGCTGACCCAAGTAACGGATATAATAAAAACTGCATTGGGAATAGTTAGATACGATAAGCGGGTTAAAGAAGTTCAGTTTGTTACGAAACTGGATGAAAAATCACCGTTTGTGAAAATCGTACCTGATCAATTACTTCAGGTGTTTATAAATATTTTAATTAACTCGTTGGATGCAATTGAAGGGCGGGGCAAAATAAAAGTTATTTCATCACACGATGAAAAGCATATTTATATTGAATTTATTGATAATGGTTGCGGTATAGACGAACAGATTTTAAAGAAAATTTTTGACCCTTTCTTTACTACAAAAGAAACCGGAAAAGGCACAGGCTTAGGATTAGCTATCAGCTATAACATTATTAAAAAATTAAACGGTGATATTGTTGTTTCAAGTACAGTTGGCAAAGGAAGTAAATTTTCAGTAGTATTACCCATTAACAAGTAACAAAATTAATTACAAAGGTTCATTATGAACGCAAAAATTTTAGTAGTAGACGACGAAGAAGCAATCCGAACCTCAATACAAATGATCTTAAACGAGGAAGGTTATAGAACCGATACGGCATCTGACGGTCAGGAAGCTTTAGATAGAATAAAATCGGAAGATTATGACATTATTATTTCCGATATTAAGATGCCTAAATGGGATGGGATTCAACTATTAGAAAAGGTTTCTCACTTTTCTCCCGAAAGCTTTTTTATTATTATGACTGCTTATGCTTCAATTGATACAGCTATTGGTGCTCTGCGGAAAGGCGCTATTGATTATTTTATAAAGCCCATTGAGTTTGATGATCTTATTATGAAAGTTAAAAGATTATTGGATTATAAGCGTGCGGCTTCGGAAAATATAACTTTGCGGCAAAGAATTTCGGCACCCGTCGGGTTTGAAAATATAATTGGGAAGAGCAAATCGATGCACAAAGTTTTCAACTTAATTCGCCAAGTAGCTCCAACCAACAGTAATGTCTTAATTTCCGGGAAAAGCGGGACCGGGAAAGAGCTGGTTGCAAAGGCTATCCATTACAACAGTAAAAGAAAAAACGATATATTTCTTCCAATAAATTGTGGCGCAATCTCTGAGAATTTAATTGAGAGCGAATTGTTTGGTCATAAAAAAGGATCCTTTACCGGTGCAACTGAAGAAAAAACCGGTTTGTTCAAAGTTGCGGACGGAGGAACTTTATTCCTGGATGAAATTGGTGATCTTCCTTTAGCATTGCAAGTTAAATTATTACGTGCAATTGAAGACAAACAATTTTTACCGGTTGGAGGCACAGTTCATGTAAAAACCGATGCGAGAATAATTGCTGCGACTAACCAAAATATCTTTGAAAAAACGAAAACCGGTGAATTTAGAGAAGACTTATATTATAGATTAAATGTAGTTGAAATTAAGTTACCTTCACTAAACGAAAGGAAAGAAGATATCCCAATTCTTGTTAATCACTTCATTGAAAAATTTTGTTACGAAATGGGTAAACCGAATCTTAGAATAGATAACAAGACCATTAGAATCTTAATGAACCATAATTGGCGAGGCGGAGTAAGAGAATTGGAAAACGTAATAGAGCGTGCAGTAATATTTGCTACGGGTATGGTTATTTCGCCGGATAATTTGGCCGATTATCTAATTTGCGAGACAAATGAAAACTTGTATCCAGAAATACTAAAAGATGCAGTAAAAGCATTCGAGAAAGAACATATTATTAAAACTGTAAAAAAATATAATTATGATAAAGATGCAACAGCGAAAGCATTGAACATTGGTCTATCTTCGCTTTACAGAAAGATGGAAGAACTTGATATTCCTACTAAATCTTTTGATGACTAAAAAAAGCGAAACTTAAAATTAAATTCTGTCTAACTGAATTTAATTATCTTTAGTATATTTAGTTGTTAAATTTGATTATCAGTTAAATGAAGACAAATGGATTTAATTTTAATTCTGCAAATAAAGCTGAGGAAGCAACCTATTTTAATATGAATAATCAGATATTTGATAAAAATGGATTTTCCAAGGAAGTATTTTCGTTGCTCATCTCCTCCGGAGTTTTTTTTACCTTTATAAGGTATTTAGAACCTAAACGAAAAGATGAATTTTCTGAGTCTGTATTACAAATTACCGGTTACAGTCAGGAAGAAATTAATAGTTTGAAAAATAAATATTTATCATGCGTGCATGAAGATGATCTTAGAAAATTCAAAGATAAGCTGCTGGATTTAGAAGAAAGGCTTACCGAAAATACTTATAGCATTGAATACAGGCTAAACAGCAAATCCGGTGATATAGTTAGGGTAAAAGAATTTGCAAAAGTTATTCGGGATAGTAACGGCTCAATTAAACATGTAATCGGTTTTATTAATGATATTACCGAAAGCAAAAAGAAAATTGATGAGATGCAAATTCTTCTCCACAAGATGGAAGAGCTAAACCGTTCAAAAGACAAATTAATTTCAATAGTTTCGCATGACTTACGAGCACCGTTTACAAGTTTATTGGGTTTCTCCGAAATTCTCCTAAATGAACCGGATTTACAGGAAGCTGAACGAAGAGAATACTTAGAATATATAAACGATGCTTCTCGAACTCAACTTCAACTAATTAATTATTTACTGGACTGGTCCAGACTTCAGACTGGAACGATGAAGGTTGAACCGAGACGATTAGAAACCAAAAGTATTATCAACAATTGCGTTTCCGTATTAACCGGTGCTGCAATAAGAAAAAGTATTGAAATTAAAACCGACATTCCAAACAATATGTTTTTAAATGTTGATGAAAGATTAATTAATCAAGCAATTACTAATCTCTTAAGCAATGCTATAAAATTCACACAGCCCGGCAAAAATATTCTTATTAAATCAGCTAAATTTAAAGAACAAACTATTGAAATTATAATAAAGGATGAAGGCGTGGGTATTTCCGAAGAGAATCAGTCTAAGCTATTCAGAATAGATGAAAAGTTCACACTCAACGGTACAATGGGAGAAAAGGGCAGTGGATTGGGGTTAACGCTTGTAAAAGAAATAGTGGAAAAACATAATGGTCAAATTTGGTTCTATTCAAAAGAAAACGAAGGGACTGAATTTCACATCACTTTACCGGAGGCTCATAATATATTTATAATTATTGAGAATAATCAGGAGAATAAGCAGCTTTATGAATCGGTAATTCAAGATTCATTTAGTAATTTTGAAATAGTTTTTGCTCAAAACGGGTACGAAGCTATTAACTTAATTGCCGAAAAAACACCTGCTCTTATAATTTCACATCATCACATGCCTTTAATGACCGGGACACAATTAGTTGAGTCTCTTAAGAAAAAAGAAAATTATAAAAATATTCCAATTGCTATTTCTGCGGAAAACTTAGAAGATTCTGTTAAAAATAGATATATTGGTTTAGGAGTAAGGGAATTTTTATATCAACCGTTAAACTATTCGTCAGTTGAAAATATCATTAAGGATATTATAGATTAAATTTAGTTTATCTGTAAGTTTATTTAAAATTTTAAGGACAAATAAATGCAGCCAAATACTGCCGGTTCTACTATAAAACATTGGTATGCACTATATACTAAGCCTCGGCACGAGTTCAAAGCCGAGCAACAATTGAAAGCAAACGGAATTGAATTCTATTTACCCACTGTTGTAAGAATAAAACAATGGAGTGATAGAAAGAAAAAAGTAAAGGAACCTCTTCTCAAAAGTTATATATTTGTATACGGTAATGAGAAAGAAAGATTAATTGCCCTGGAACAGTATGCAATTGTAAGGACAATTTTCTTTAGCGGTAAACCGGCAATTGTACCGGACTGGCAGATTGAAAATTTGAGAAAGATGCTCGAAAAATCTTCAGACGTAACCGTTACCGACCAATTAAAAGTTGGTATCCCGGTTAAAATCATTTCCGGTCCTTTTAAAGATATTGAAGGTATTGTATACGAAACCGTTAATCGTGAAAAAATGCTGGCTATTACTATCGACCTGTTGAGAAGGTCTGTTATAGTACAAATTCCAAGAGATAGTTTAATCAAGAAAATTTAACAACGAATTAAAGAAATAAAAATGACAGAACAGAAAGAACTAAATGAATTAAAAACAGGTGATGAAATAAATCATTTTTTATTGTTAAATAAGATTGAACTTAAAACAACCAGAAATAATAAGGAATATCTAAGCCTTGAGCTGCGTGATAAATCTATGGTAATTCCTGCAAAAATGTGGGACGATTTTAATTCTCTTGCAAACTCTGCAAAAGAAGGAAGTATTGTAAAGATTAAAGGAACCCTGGAAGAATTTAATAACCAACCTCAAATTAGAATTACTAAAATTCGTTTGTCGCAAGATTCCGATAATGTTAGTCACGAAGACTTTCTTCCCAAATCTTCACGTCCGCTAAATGATATGGTAACGGAATTAAAAAATCGAATTGAAGTAATTCAAAATGAACATCTTAAATCTTTACTTAATCAAATTCTTGCCGGAGATACTTTTGAAAAATACATTAGTGTCCCGGCAGGCAAATCTTGGCATCATTCTTACCTGCACGGTTTGCTTGAACACACTCTGGAAATAGTTAAAATATGTGATCTTATGTGCAGCATACACAGCGAGCTGAATAGAGATTTACTAATAACCGGAGCTTTGCTTCATGACTTTGGTAAAACGGAAGAACTTTCGTATGAAACCGGTTTTGACTATACTGATGAAGGCAGATTATTAGGTCACATTGTAATTGCAGCACTTAAAATTGATGAAGCAATAGATAATATTAATGATTTCCCAAAGGATTTGAAGACCCAATTAATCCATTTAATACTAAGTCATCAGGGCAAACTTGAATATGCTTCGCCTGTTGAACCTAAAACATTGGAAGCAATAGTATTATATCATGCAGATGAATTAAGCGCTAAAACCAATGCCTATAAATTGGCAATTCACTCAGAACAAAACAAAGAGGGAAATTGGACAAAATTCCTTCAGTTAGCCGGAACCGCACTATATACAAAAAGAAATAATAATTCAAATAATGAAATAAAAAACACATTATTTGATTAAATTGTTTAATACATTATCTCATTAATAAATAGGTGCACACAATGTTAATTAAGAAAATTACCTTTTTTCTTTTACTAACACTTTTTATTTCCAGCAATTATGCTCAATCCCTTGACTCTTTACTATCCAAAGGAGATTCGTTGGTCGAAAAGTTTAACGACGAAAAAGCTTTAGAAGTTTACCAGCAAGCAGATAAACTATTTCCTAAAAACTGGAAAGTATATTGGAGAATCAGCAGAGCTTATGTAGATATAGGTGAACATATAAGTAAAGATATTGAAGACTTTGAAGACGAGCAGCTAAAAGATTATAAAATGGCTTTTGATTATGCGGACAAAGCCGTTAAACTTGCTCCGGGCGAAGCTATCCCTTATGTTAGAAGAGCAATAGCAAACGGACGTATAGCATTATTTAAGGGTGTCTTTAGTGTAGGAAGCATTGTAGATGCAGTTCGCGATGATTGTGAAAAAGCTATTAAATTAAATAACGGTGGTAAAATTTATCAAAGTCTTGCGCATTATATTTTAGCCCGTACACATGCTAAAGTAAGCGAAAAATGGGCGCCGGCAAGAGCAGTACTCGGTTTGGGTTGGGCAGATATTGATACAGCTTTGGCTGAGTATGATATAGCAATAAAACTAAGACCCAACTATATTATGTACTACTTAGATTATGCGAAAGCATTAATTAGAGAAGATGAATACGAAAAAGCGAGAGAAATGTTAAATAATGCTCTTACCAGTCCTAAAAAAGATGAAGACGACCACATCCGTTTAGCGGAGGCTAAAGAACTTTTAAACGAGATAAAAGACGAATAGTTAAATGAAGTTTAATCAGGACTTTATCGATAAATTAAAAACTGCAAAGTCTGTTGTGTTTTTCACCGGAGCCGGGATATCCGCTGAAAGCGGTGTCCCGACATTCCGTGGAAAAGAAGGACTTTGGAAAAAATTCAAACCTCAAGAGCTTGCCAATTTTGATGCATTCATACGTAACCCGGATTTAGTTTGGGAATGGTATCAATACCGGCGAAAAATTGTTGAAGAAGCAAATCCGAATCCCGGACATTTGGCTATAGTAGAAATGGGAAAATATTTTGAGGACGTTTCTGTTATAACGCAAAATGTTGATGATTTACATAACCGGGCCGGAAGCAAAAATGTTTACGAGCTCCATGGCAATATTGAGCGCAATTACTGCATCGATTGTGAAGCCATATACAATACAAATGAATTGGAAGTTACCGGCAAAGCTCCGAGATGCAAAAAGTGCGGAGGTTTAATCAGACCCGATATTGTATGGTTCGGTGAGCCAATACCGCAAAGTATTTTTTCAGCTGCCGAATTAAAAGCAAAAAACAGCGATATTTGTTTTGTTGTCGGAACCACAGCAATTATTTATCCAGCTGCTTCCATTCCTCGTTTAGCAAAAGAAGACGGAGCATATTTAGTTGAAATAAATATTGAACCGACAGAAATTTCCCATTGGGTCGATTATTCGTTAATTGGTAAGTCCGGCGAAATATTACCGGAAATACTTGCAGAAATAAGATCATTTCACTAAAAATTATCAATCTTCGAGGAAAAAATTAAAGCCACGAAAGTACGTTCTCTTGTATACCTCCTTCGGTTGTTAAATCCAAAAATACTTCTTCAAGCGATTCGTAATTTTCGTTTGTTGTGCTGTTTTTAAATTTCGTTCTAATTTCCTTTGTAGGCGATTGAAAAACTATTTTACCATTATCAATAATTGCCACTTCATCGGTAATATCTTCGATGTATGATAAAATGTGCGAAGTTATTAAAATTGTTTTACCGTTCTTTTTTAGAGTTTTAATTAATTCTTTAACTTTCTTAACAGTCAAAGTATCCAAACCGTCAAACGGCTCGTCCATTATTATTAAATCCGGATTATAAAGAAGAATGGAAGCAAGGGCTAATTTTTTCCGCATTCCTTTTGAATACTCGGAAACGGATTTCCAACGAAATATTTCCAAGTTGAAATACTCAAATAATTCATATATCCTGGTTTCTATAGTGGTTTTATCCAAACCGTAAATCTCGCCCACAAATTGCAGCTGTTCTTCTCCTTTTAAGTATTCAAACAGACTTTCGGTATTCTCGAATAAAATTCCCACATTCTTTTTAACCTCAATTCTGTTGGAAACTAAATCTTGACCGAAAATTTCAATTTTACCTGAATTAAAATTTAGTAGATCGGCAATACAATTGATTGTTGTTGTTTTGCCCGCTCCGTTAGGACCGATCAAACCGAAAATTTGTCCTTGATTAATTTCAAGATCTAAATTATCCAGTACAACTTGGCTGCCGAAACTCTTACTCAGTAATTTTATACTTAGTGCAGTCATATTAATTTATCAATTATTTTTTCTTTTTGGTTAATTAGTATTTTATCGAAAAATCCGAAGATGCTTTTTTTATAATAAACGAGTGAAAGATTCAGAAGAAACACAAAAAATATAATTGTGAGTTCCACACGAATAGAATTAATTTTGGCAAGTAATAAATAATCCAATCCCCAAAATCCCATGGATATTATCATGCTTATTAAAACCGCCATAAATGGGGCATTCATTCCCATCATTGCATAAAAACCTACCGTTTTAGGGAAAAATAAAGACAACAAGATAGCAACAAACAGAGAAACAAAATAGACAAAGATTAAAGCATTTATTTGTAATAATACATCATATATATTTATCCGGAACAAAAACGCGAAGTATATAAAAACCAAACTGTTAAAAATTACCAAGATGTTAAGAATTAAAATTTTTGATTTTATAAGTCTTTCGGTTTTCAACGGGCGGAAAAAATAATTTATTATCCCGGAATAATCGAATGCAAAAAAATTACCCGCATATCCAAGTATTATCAAAGATTGAAATAAAACAATAAAGCTCACAGCCACATATATATTCAGAGCGCTTTTATCGTGAAGACGAACCGTTACAAAATATGCAAGTAAAATTTCATACATTATGAATACAAGGATATTCAACAATGCACGCGGGCTTCTGTATAAATAAAAAATGTTCTTTTTTTCAAAAGGTCCTAATGAAGTTTTATTAAGTAACTTAGGAATTACCGGTTCTTTTAATTTCTTCTTTTTCCATGTTTTTCCAAAGTCGCGGGTTTTGTAAAATTTTACGAGGTAAAGATTAATCCCAGACAAAGAAAAACCGAAAAGAAATAAATATAAAGCGTAACGAAAGATTTGGAATACATCGCTTTGCCCGCTTAGAGCAAAAATTGATTTAGTAAAAATTCCGGTTGGGAAATAGAATAAAATATCACTAAGTTTTTTAATACTTTGCTCATTTGAAAAGTAAAACGAAATCTTAGGAATTATTAGAACGATTACTAGCGTTAAAGCAAAAGAAAAAAACCAAAACAAAAATTTATATTTCTTTAGTGAGATAATTGCCGCCGTAAAATTTCTTAGAAATTCTATAATCGAATTAAAGCAAAACAGAAATAACAGAAGTATGAAAAGGAAAAGAATTATACTCGTGAAATCAAAAGTATTGCCGACTATGAAATACGCCGCGATATAAAATGGTATAAACATAATATTCAGTAATTCGGCGCTTACCGAAAGCGTTCTGAAAAATATGATTTGTTTTAGAGTAATCGGGTAACGGAGAAGAGTTTTTATACTTGACTGATCATATTTTGCGGTTCCCAAAAATATAATTGCAATTAAGTTACTTACAAAAAGCAAAAATACGATGATGTTAAATACCGGTATAAAATTTTGGCTTCCCGGATCAAAATTACTTTTCACAAATTGTACTACGAAACCGCTTGTAGTTATAGAATTAACAATAAGGTAAATAATAAATACAACAGTAACGGCTCTAACCCAAAAGTCGCTTTTCTTAAATGAGTGGATAAATTCTTTCTTTTTTAGAAATGATAACTGGAGTAAGATTTTGAAATTCCGGAACACAATAAGCAATAAACTATGTTATAATATCCAATAATTTGTTAATCTGTCATTTAAATTTAATCAATTCTTTTATAAATTATAATTTTCAAATAATCTTTTACCATAAAACCACTTAAGAGTACTTAACAAAACTAAAGTATTTTCTCAATAATATACTGATTCATAAAATCACTTCCCACTGCCAAAGAAGGCGTTTGCACACCCGATGCTACTTCCCCGTTATTGACTTTAATTGTTATATTTGCAGCGCTCGATGCCGTTAAGCAATAACCGTCAATGAATCTATATGCTTCGGTAATCGAGTCCCCTTTATCGTTACTTAGTTTTTCAATAATAATTGATGTGGAATTTTCCCTTTCTTTTTTACTCGGGCCAAATTTACTTCTAATAACAATATTACTAAACGTTTTTTTAATACTTTGGTTCGAAAATATTTTTTGTAATAACTTCGATAACCCTCTTAAAAAACTTAATGCAGGAGGGAAATACATATAAACTTCAACATTCGGTATTCCGGTTGAATAATACGCCGAGTAAACATCAGCCCAGGGTATTGAAATGCCGTAAAATTTAAATTCGTTTTGTTTTATGGAGAATGTCTTTTCTCCTATTATCGAGTCGATGATTTTTCCGTCTTTCCTTATTTTCCCGGGAACTCCAAGCATTTCAAAAGTCGTTAACCATGTTCCTCTCGATATTCCACCCTTTTCATTCTTTAATCCTATTTGAATTGAAGTAGCGTCGGGCATTTTTTCACTTAGTTTTTTTGCCATGCAATCGGAAGGGACAACATCAAAACCTACGCTGGGTAAAATTACAATACCTTTTTCTTTTGCTCGTTCGTCATATAACCTAATCGATTCGAGCACATCAACTTCACCTTCAATATCAAGATAATTTACTTTCGCAGACAAACATGCATCAATCAGCTTTCTTGCCGTATACTTAAATGGTCCGGCACAATTTAACAAAGTACTTATACCGCTTAAGTTTCCCAAGATTTTACTTTCATCGTCAACTGAAAATATACGATACCGGCAGTTAAATTTATTAGATGCTTCTTCAATATAATTTTTATTTCTGCCTGCTAAAACAGGTTTAACATTCAGTTTCAATAAATCTTTTATGATTAGTTGAGCCGTATAACCGTTTGCTCCGTATACCATTATTTGATTTGACATTCACCAGCTCCTTTTTACTAATTTACTTTAGATTGAAAGAATATTAGCCGATCGGAATTTCTAAAATGCAGACAGATTATTTACAGCACAAACAAATCGGTTGCGTAAGTATTTTCCGTTTCGTAAACCCAAACACGAATTGCGGAAATATTACCGGGGAGATTTCCGGATTGAATCTGATCTAAAAAATATCCGCACATATTTTCCGCCGTTGTTTGAAACGGAACTTCAACATAACGCGAGTTAAGTTTTTCGAGGACTTCTATTAATTCTTTGTCTTCGTTAAAAACCATTACGGAATGATCTAAATTATCCACAATAGGACCGACGATTTCTTTTACGTCGTAATAATCAAGAACCATACCGTTTTCATCTAAAGTACCTTCGAATTCCACTATCAATTTATATGAATGTCCGTGAAGGTTTTTGCATTTACCTTTGTGGAAGGGTAATCTATGACCCATTTCCCACTTAAATTCTTTCGCAATTTTCATACGCCTTTTGTCTCCGGTTTCCAAATGTATTTATGCATTTGCAGTTGATATCTTACATTTAATTTATCGTTAAGTATCCAATTAACCAATGTAACAGGTTCTAGTTTATCGAACACAACGGAAAAAAGAATTTCAAATTTATCATTCAATTTATACTTTTTTATAATTTCTTTTGACCAGTTATAATCTTCCCTGTCGCCTATTACAAATTTTACTTCGTCATTCGGTTTTAGAAAATTTATATTTTCGTAAAGATTTTTCTTTTCCATTTTGCTTGACGGACATTTTAAGTCCATTATAATTTTAACCCTTTTATCAACATCTTTTATCGGCAAACTACCGCTAGTCTCCAGCATTACTTCAAATCCTTCATCACAAAGTTTTTTCATCAATTCCAAAGATTCATTTTGAACTAACGGCTCACCGCCGGTTACTTCAATTAGTTTACATCCATATTTTTTTACTTCACTAATAATTTCATCAATCGATTTATCCTCGCCTTCGTAAAAAGCATATTCGGTATCGCAATAAGAGCAGCGAAGATTACAATATGTCAACCGCACGAATACGCAAGATAAACCGGCATAGGAACTTTCGCCTTGAATCGAAAAAAATATTTCGTTTACTTTTAACATTTAAACTTCGTAAAAAATGAATTGCAAAAATATCAAGAATAAAAAAGATTACAAAGATTATAAGTTCGTATTAGCCGGATATTTATAATCTAACTATTGTTTTTCAAAATAAATTGAAGCGTTTGAAAAAGCGTTGAAAATCCTTCGTTGTTAGATTTTCTTATTGCTGGTATAAATTTACCCCAATATTTGATATAATTTACTTTTGTTTGGGTTACTCAATTTATTTTAATATTTATAAGCCGTGCTAATTTTCCTTTAGGCAAACACTGCAACAAAACTTTATTTACTGCACTAAACTGAAACTACAATCCGCCGCCGCGGACAAACTACTAAATAAACTAAATTTTTACAATTCAAATCGAACCGGTTCTTCGGTCGAGTTGACTTCCAGGTTAGCTTGCTTCTTCAGTTGGTAATTCTTTTCTACCAACACCATTAAAAAAATTAATTACTTCTTTTACATTTTCATCAAGTGAATTATATCTTTCTTCTACTTCTTTATATTGATTTAGCAAATCAAAAATAAAAACTGAGATAAGTGCTAATAATATATTGGAAACTCTGTCAGAAGCTTCTAATGAAGAAAGTTCCTCAGAAAAATATCCATACAGTTGAATGTGAGATACAAATTCTGAGTGGACAAATTCAGAGTATAAGAACCAACCTGCTTCAAATAAATCAATATTCAAGTCTGCTTCTTGAAATAATTTTTTCCAAGTAAATATTCGCGCAGCCTTTCTCCCTTGAATGTTATTACGTGTCTTTCGATGAAGTCTTTTAAATAGTGGATGATTGTAAATAATATTTTCTAATTCTAATCTTTTTTCTCCTTCTTCTTTCTTTAATTTTATATGTTCATCACTCTCTGCTTTATTTCTTTTTCTTGAA
>BDSW01000290.1 GCA_002898175.1 bacterium BMS3Abin04 | reverse complement strand
GTTATTACCATAATATCGCTTCTACGATGCTTGTTAGGGATATTTCGAAGCTATGTTGGGGGAAGAAGCTCAAATTTTATTTTAGAAGAAGCAACTTACAAGAAGCCCAACTTTTGATACCGAGAAACCGGAAAACCCAACTTTTCAAAAAAGTTGGGTTTTTGCCGTTTCTGCCTGGGTTTCTACCTGGGTTTCTACCGAGAAAAAAGAGAAGCCCAATTGAACTAAAAGAACAAGAAAAGCCCAACTTTTCAAAAAAGTTGGGCTTCTGGCAAAGTTGGGCTTCTGCCGAGTGAAAAGACTAATCTACCCGAACGGTAACCCGCGGAATAGAAGTTAAAATTTACACGCTTAACAGTTACCTTTCAGCAAGCAGGTTTAGTCATTATAAAAGATGATATGATTATAGAAGATTAGTAAATTATTTCTTGCTAGATTAATTTTGACCGGATATTTTCGACTGTTTTTTTGAAATTGTAAAAATAAATTCACTTCCCTTTCCAACTTCACTTTCGACCCAAATTTTTCCACCGTTCTTTTCAACAAATTCTTTACATAAAATTAAGCCGAGCCCGGTTCCTTTTTCCTGGTCTGTTCCCTTTGTTGTAACATGTTCACTTATTTTAAATAATTTTTCCTTGATTTCATCTTCCATTCCTACACCGTTATCTTTTACTGAAATCCTATACTCGGATTCCGTTTCAACGGCTTGGATTCGAATTTCATTCCCGGTTTTTGTAAATTTAATTGCATTAGATATTAAATTTCTCAAAACAGTATCTATCATAAATTTATCGGCAAATATATTTAACTCATCTGTTATTTCACTTATAAGTTTTACTTTTTTCTTTGTTGCATTTACAATATATAAAGCAATAATAGATTCCGATAACTCAGTTAAACTAAATGTAGTTGGTGAATAACAAATTCTGCCTGTTTGAATTCTTGACCATTGCAATAAATTTTCTAACAAGTTAAAAACATTTTTACCGGCTTTGTAAATATTGGCAGCAAATTCTTTTATCTCATCTTTTGTTAAATCATCAAGATCTTCAACCAGATATTCCGAGAAACCCAGCAAAGAAGTAAAAGGACTTTTTAAATCATGAGAAATAATCGAGAAGAATTTATCTTTATTAGCATTCAATTCTCTTAATTTTTCTTCCGAATCTCTCAATTTTCTATTTAAGTCAACAAGTTCTTTCGCATTTTCTTCTACCAGATCTTTACTGAACTGCAATTCCTCTACAAATCTTTCAATTTCCGCTTCATATTCCTTTCTTGCTCTTATATCATGAAAAGCAGTAACAGCTCCTATAATTTCCCCATTTCTCAACATTGGAGAAGCCACATAAGAAACCGGGACTAATTCACCGTTTACATGTTTAAAATAATCTTCGCTTATTCTGTACGTTTCACCGGTAATAAGAACCCTGTTTAACGGGCAATCATGATTATCTTCATTTTCTATATTCGGCAGATTATGGATTACCTCGTGCAGTTTTTTCCCAACTAAATCTTTTTCTTCCCAGCCGAGAATTCTGGAAAATTCAGGGTTAATAAATTCAGTTTCCCCCTTAAGATTTTCAACAAAAATTCCTTCACCTATTACGGAAGTAATTTCATTAAACTTTGTTTCACTTTCTAAAAGTTGATTGGATAAAATTTTTCTATCGGAAACATCAAAGGCTGCCCCTATAAAACCGATAAAAGCACCTGACTTTAAGAATCGTGGGATTCCGTGATCTAATACCCAAGCATATTCCCCATCGCTATTTTTAAGTCTATATTCCAATTCGAATTCTTCCTTTTTAGCGAACGCATCCGATGAAACCGACTTCCAATAATCATAATCATCAGGGTGAATAGAATCTTTCCAGTTATTATTAATTTCATTATCTAATGAAGCGCCTCTATAATCGAGCCATGCTTTATTGAAATATAAACCCTTGTTTTGCTTATCATTCATCCATATCATAAACGGAAGGTAATCGGCTAAATGGTAAAATCTATCTTCTAATTCACTTAATGTTTCAATAGTATTTTTCTTAAGAGTTATATCGGAGATGCGCCCATTAACTAATAAAGGATTGCCGTTTTCATCCGATTTTGTAACAATACCGCACTCATCTACCCAGATCCATTCCCCCGATTTTGCTAAAAGTCTATGCTCGCTGTTAAATTTACTTGTACTGCCGTCTAAGTTCAGTTTAAATTTTTCCAGGACTTTATTTTTATCTTCCGGATGTATTAAGCTTTCCCAAACTTCTTTTCCCCCGCAAAGTTCATCTGTGTTATAGCCCAGTATTTCCGTATACCGTGAATTGAATTTCATGATATCTTTTTCTACATTCCACTCCCAGAACCCGCTATCCAATTCATCAATAACCCTTTTCAACCTGGCTTCATTTTCACGAGATACTTCTAATTCTTTCTGAATTTTACCAAGTAAATTTGCTTCTTCTTTCTTTTCCTCTTTGGTTTCGGTTAATTGCTCCCTGTTATCTTTTATGGCTTTCTCAAGATGCTTCCTGTTTGTTACATCTTTGCAGGTTACCGAGCTTCCGACTATTTGATCGCTTTCAATAATCGGATTAAAAAGTAAATCATAATAAAGGGATCTATTATTGAGTTTGTATTCATAGCCTACTTTGAACCTTTCTTTTAACGCCCGCACATAATATTGCTTCCATTTCTCATACTTTTCCTCGTTTACCGCCTCTAATAAACTTTTTGTTTCATCGAATTCTTTTCCAAAAAACAGGCTATATGTGGATGGGAATGTAGAATTAAATGCAATAAGCTTAAATTCTTTGTCAAAAGCCCAAACTGCGTCTAATGAATTCTCCAGGATTGATTGGAATACCGATTCTAGATTTAAAAAATTTGAGGTAATCAGTCCCATATAAAAATAGTTAGCTATTAATAGAAGATTATTTAATTTTCCAAGTTACTATCGTAGTTATATAAAATATCTTTAATACAAAGTTGTCCGAATTAATAATCGGGAACAAATTGATTTTAATCAATCTATAGTTTAAAGTAAGATACGGTCTTTGGTTCTAGTTCTTAAAATCTGTTAATCTGAATTAAGCGGACCCGAATAAAAGACTATACATCTTATTTTAAATTCAATTATATTATTCCACAAATAAATTGGAAATCCATTACAGAGTAATGTTTATATGCATAGTAATAAAAAAAGCATTTTTATAGTTTTATTTTTACTCTCTAATTTTTTAATGTCTTGCCGAACTAATTCGCAAGAAAAGGGAAAAATGAACGGTTATAAATTCACCAATAAATTAGTAAACGAAAAAAGTCCTTACTTACAACAGCATGCTCATAATCCTGTTAACTGGTATCCATGGGGAAAAGAAGCTTTTGAAAAAGCCGAAAAAGAAGATAAACCGATATTCCTTTCTATCGGGTATTCAACTTGCCATTGGTGCCATGTAATGGAACATGAATCCTTTGAAGATACTTCCGTAGCTAATTTAATGAATAAATATTTTGTTGCTATAAAAGTTGACCGCGAAGAGAGGCCTGATATTGACAATATTTATATGACCGTCTGCCAAATGATGACCGGACACGGCGGATGGCCT
>BDSW01000289.1 GCA_002898175.1 bacterium BMS3Abin04 | reverse complement strand
TTGAAGAAATTTATTGTTATCGATTTTAAGACTATTTTCATTTTTCCAACTATTAAGTTTACTTATATCCCGGAACTTAAATTCTTTTTCCCATCCACTCCATGCTCTCCCTCCATGAAAGTCTTTAAGAGCCATAAATGTTGCATAATCATCAAGCCAATAGTCATTTCCATTACAGAAGGAACCGCATTCATTTTGCAGCTGTTTCCCATCTTTGATATAATTTGCGAATGCTTTTTCAAAAAGTTTATATTTAATTTTAATTATCTCACCGTAGTCAATTTTATGCGGATCGAATTTGGGTAGATTAGAAATATCATGGTCGTTTAATAATCCGTCTTTATTAAGCAAATCCAGACTAATTAATAAGGGATTGCCGGCAAATGCGGAGAAGCATTGATATGGAGAATCCCCGAATCCTGTTGGTCCAAGTGGGAAAACTTGCCACAGGCTTTGACCGCTTGCTTTAAGAAAGTCTATAAACATAAATGCATCCGGACCTAAGTCTCCTATTCCAAATTTACCCGGAAGAGATGTGGGGTGTAGTAAAATGCCGGCTGATCTTTGATATTTCATATGTACCTCATACATCTTTAATTAAAAACGTAAACTAAAAGTTAATCATCTAAAATGTAATTTACATTATAATTGTTTGGATATTTTACTTTTCAAAATACATTTTTAACTAAAAATATATTGAATTTTCCGGTTTGGAATTTATTAATTTTAGTGTGTAGCAAAATCTTCAAACCATTTCCATATTCTGTAAAAAAAATAATTTTAATTAACTTTTTTATTTTTAATAACTTAGAGTGAATTATTAATCAATTGACTAATTTTTTCAATTAATTATTTGATTTTCTCAGGTATTTGATTAAATTTCAAGTCCCAATTTTAAGTACAAACAAATCTTTTGCTGTACTTTTCTTGTCAATTGAGGTTGACAAATATACCGTTCATAAAAGTTTGATTTTTTAACTCTATTATTTAGTTGAGGTAACCATGAAAATACCCCGTCTCTTCACAAAAGAAGGACACGATCCTTTAGAAAATGTTGAATTTATAAAAAGAATTTCTGAAATTAAAAATCCTGACGGGACAATTGTTTTTAGGATGGAAGATGTAAATATTCCTAAAAATTGGTCTCAAGTTGCTACGGATATAATTGCACAAAAATATTTCAGAAAAGCGGGGGTTCCAAAACTATTAAGGAAAATTAAAGAAAAAAATATACCTAAGTGGTTACAACCGTCTACGGCGGATGTTGATAGATTAAATGAGTTACCTGAAAAAGATAGATATTCGTCTGAAACAGATTCCCGTCAAGTCTTTCATCGTTTAGCAGGTACTTGGACGTACTGGGGTTGGAACGGCGGTTATTTTGATACAGAAGAAGATGCCTTAGCCTTTTATGACGAATTAGTTTATATGCTGGCAAATCAATATGCTGCTCCTAATAGTCCTCAGTGGTTCAATACAGGCTTAAATTGGGCGTATGGAATTAATGGTCCTTCACAGGGACATTATTATGTAGATCATAAAACCGGGGAATTAAAAAAATCCGTAGATGCTTACACACATCCGCAGCCGCACGCATGTTTCATTCAATCTGTTGATGATGATCTTGTTAATGAAGGCGGTATTATGGATTTATGGGTGAGGGAAGCGAGATTATTTAAATACGGATCCGGAACCGGCAGCAATTTCTCTAATATGCGAGGAGCAAATGAACCGCTTAGCGGCGGTGGAAAATCCTCCGGGTTAATGTCTTTCTTAAAAATAGGTGATAAATCTGCTGGAGCAATAAAATCCGGCGGAACAACAAGAAGAGCAGCTAAAATGGTTACGCTGGATATTGATCATCCCGATATTGAAGAATATATAAATTGGAAAGACAGAGAAGAACAAAAAGTTGCGGCTTTAGTTACCGGCTCTCATCTTAATAATATTCACTTGAATAATATTATGAAAGCATGCTATGCCGAACATCCGGAAAACGATAGATTTAATAAAAAGAAAAACAAGAGATTAAGACAAGCAATAATCGAGGCAAAAAAATTATTCATTCCCGATAATTATATAAATAGAGTGATTCAACTGGCTAAGCTCGGTTTTACTTCTATCGAATTCCCGGTTTATGATGCCGATTGGAATTCGGAAGCTTATGCTACTGTTTCAGGACAGAATGCAAATAACTCGGTTAGGGTTACAAACGATTTTATGCAAGCCGTAATTAATGACGGAAACTGGAATTTGTATTGGAGAACCGAGCTTGAAAAAGCTAAAAAAGAAGATCGTTTACCGAACCCTTCAAAAACATTAAGAGCAAGAGATCTTTGGGAACAAATTGCTTACGCAGCTTGGTCATCCGCCGATCCCGGTTTACAATATCATACAACTATAAATGAATGGCATACATGCCCTGCAGGCGGATCAATTAAAGCCTCCAACCCCTGCAGTGAGTATATGTTTTTAGATAATACTGCGTGTAATCTTGCATCGTTAAATCTTGTTAAATTCTACGATGCTAAAAAGGAAATATTTAATATTAAAGCTTTCAAGCATGCAACAAGAATTTGGACTGTAGTTTTGGAAATTAGTGTTTTAATGGCGCAATTCCCAAGCAAAGAAGTTGCACGGAATAGCTATGATTATAGAACCTTGGGTCTCGGTTATGCAAATTTAGGATCGTTGTTGATGCGTCAAGGTATTCCGTATGATAGCAAAGAAGCAATGGCAATTACAGGAGCTGTAACCGCTATTATGCATATGCGGGCATATGCTACATCATCGGAAATGTCGAAGCAATTAGGTCCCTTCGTAAAATATGAGGCAAATAAGGGGAATATGCTTCGTGTAGTAAGGAATCATAAAAGAGCAGCTTACAACGTACCTCAAGAAGAATATGAGGATTTGTCTATTTATCCGGTCGGTATCGATCCTAAATACTGTCCGTCAGATCTTCTAAAAGCTGCGAGGGAAGAAGCTGATAACGCAAATGAGATGGGAAGAAAATACGGTTTTCGAAATGCCCAAGTTACTGCATTGGCTCCGACTGGCACAATTGGTCTTGTTATGGACTGTGATACAACCGGAATCGAACCGGATTTTGCATTGGTGAAATTTAAAAAATTAGCGGGCGGCGGTTATTTCAAAATTATTAATCAATCTATTCCTCCTGCTCTGCAAAGGCTCGGTTACAATCATGAACAGATAGCGGAAATAGTAAACTATGCTAAAGGTGTCGGTTCCCTTGATGGCTGTCCTTATATCAATAAAGATTCGCTTAAATCTAAAGGTTTTACGGAAGAGATTTTAGCTAAAATAGAAAAAATGCTTCCTTCCGTTTTCGATTTAAGTTTTGCAATAAATTCATTTACAATAGGTGAAGAATTCTGCAAAGAAAAACTTGGTCTAACCGATGCACAGTTACAAGATTTTGACTTGAATATTCTGGAAACCATCGGCTTTACTAAAGAACAAATATCAAAAGCAAATGATTACGTTTGCGGAACAATGACTATTGAAGGCGCTCCGTTTTTGAAAACAGTCCATTACCCGGTTTTTGATACTGCTAATAAATGCGGTAAAATAGGTACAAGGTTTATTAGACCAACCGCGCATATAAATATGATGGCAGCAGCACAACCGTTTATATCCGGCGCAATTTCTAAAACAATAAACTTCCCTAATGAAGCTACTATAGATGAAATTGAAAGTGCTTATTTAGAATCATGGAAGTTGGGATTAAAAGCAAATGCATTGTACAGAGACGGCTCCAAACTTTCGCAACCGCTAAACACTGTAACTGAAGAAGATTATGAAGAAGTTGAGGAACATGAAGAGAAAAGTGAAATAATAAAAGTTGCCGAGAGAATTATACACCGTTACATTGCTAAACGAAAAAGACTTCCGGATAGAAGAAGCGGCTATACACAAAAAGCAAAAATAAACGGCAATACAGTTTATATCCGAACCGGAGAATATGAAAATGGTCAGATTGGTGAAATCTTTTTAGACATGCATAAAGAGGGCGCCGCATTCAGAAGTCTTCTTAACAGTTTTGCAATTGCCATTTCACTCGGTCTTCAACACGGAGTTCCGTTAGAAGAATTTGTTGATGCTTTTGTATTTACAAAATTTGAACCCAGCGGAATAGTATCAGGTAATAACAGAATTAAAATGGCTACTTCCGTAATTGATTATATTTTTAGAGAGTTAGCCGTATCTTATTTAGGCAGAGATGATTTGGCTCATGTTTCAAGAGATGAAGAAGATAGCTATATAAAGGGGATGACATTTATCGAACCGGATTATGAAAGTGAAGAAGTAATAAGTGAAAGGGTAATCAAGCTTGACCCGGCACATCTTAAAACGACAAAAGATAACGGAAATAATAAAAACGGGAAAAATTCTAAAATAGATAGTAAAACCAAAGCGATGGCTAATTTGGTACATCAAGCAAGAATTAAAGGTTTTACCGGAGATGTATGTCCCGAATGCGGTAGTATGACCATGGTTAGAAATGGTACATGTCTTAAATGCGAAACCTGCGGCGCAACAACAGGCTGTAGCTGATAGAGTGTAAATCTTTTGTTTTAAGGGGGGCTTTGTGCCCCCTTTTATTTGGAAAAAGGGTAAATTATTTTTATAGTTGATTTTTGAAAATAAAACAAATACATTCTCAATCTTAATTAAATTAGATTGATGTTTAGCGAAAATTTAAATATTGTTAAGAAAAATATTTCCGATGCTTTAAATCAAACAGGCAAAAGTATAAATGATATTAAACTTGTAGCAGTTTCAAAAACAAAGCCTGTGGAAATAATTTTGGAAGCTTATAATTTAGGCCTGCGGGATTTTGGCGAGAACAAAGCGAAAGAATTAAAAGCTAAATCCGCAGAATTACCCAAAGATATCCATTGGCATTTTATAGGGCATCTTCAAAGGAACAAGGTAAAAGAAGTAATCCCGGTTGCCGAACTTATTCATTCGGTTGATTCAATTAAAATTGCCGGTGAAATAAACAAAAGAGCTAATGCAATTGGTAAAGTTCAAAAAATTTTGATTGAAGTTAATACTTCTGAAGAAGAAACTAAGTTTGGTTTGTCAACTGTTGAGCAAGTCAATGAGGTCGCTCATTTTTGCAATGAAGCTTCTAATCTTAATCTTTGCGGACTAATGACAATGGCTCCTTTTACAGGTAATGAGAAGATTTTAAGAAATTGTTTTATTAAATTAAGAGAAATGAAAGAGAATTTAAACTCTAATGGCTTTAATCTAAAGGAATTATCAATGGGGATGACTAACGACTATGAAATAGCCATTGAAGAGGGTGCAACAATTGTTCGAATAGGAACAGCATTATTCGGGAAAAGAAATTATTAGGAAGAGGAAATGAAGTTTACTCCTTTCGGAATAAAGAATCAAGAATTTAGTCAATCGTTTCGGGGATATGATAAAGAAGAAGTACGTGCTTATTTAGAAAAACTTTCTGATGAAATTGAAAAGTTAACACAAGAGAATGAGAAAATTAAAGAAGAGAGGAAAGAATTTAAAGACAGACTTTTTGAGTACAAGAAAATTGAAAAGAATTTGCAGCGTTCATTAATTGCAGCACAAGAAGCTTCCGGGAAAGCAATTGAAGACGCTAAAAAGCAAAGTGCAGTTATTATTAAAGAAGCAGAACTTAAACGGGACATGATTATAAAAAAGGCTGAAGAGCATGCAGAGTTTATAAGAAAATCTGTAGCTGAACTTAGTGAAGAAAAAGAATTATTGTTAGCCCGTCTTAGAGCAATGGTTACGACACAGATAGAACTGTTGGAAATGAAAATATCTGATAATGCAGTAAAACCTATAAAGGAAAGGGAAAGTAAGGAAGATACTGAAATAAATATTGATGATATTGTGGAGAAATTAATATGAGTAATTTAATGGAAAAAATTAATGAAACAATGCAAACCATTCGAGGTATTACTACTAATGACTATGAGATTGGAATAATCTTAGGTACAGGTTTAGGAGGCTTGGTAGACGAAATAAATGTTGAGCATGAAATTGACTATGCAAATTTACCGCATTTCCCGTTATCAACCGTTGAATCGCACAGCGGCAAACTTATTTTTGGTAGTATAAACAGGAAGAAAATTGTTGCCATGCAAGGTCGTTTCCACTATTACGAAGGATACTCGATGCAGCAAATTGCTTATCCGGTACGGGTTATGAGATTCTTAGGTGTAAAAACCTTATTGGTTTCTAACGCTTGCGGTGGAATGAATCCCCTGTTTAGAAAAGGGGATGTTATGCTGATGGTTGATCATATTAATTTACTTGGGGATAATCCTTTAATTGGAAAAAACGAAGATGAGCTTGGTCCTAGATTTCCGGATATGAGTGAACCGTATAGTTTAGAGTTGATTGAGTTAGCAGAAAAAGTTGCACTGAAAAATCAAATTAAAGTGCAGAAGGGTGTTTATGTCGCGGTACCGGGACCCAATTTGGAAACGAAAGCAGAATATAGATTCTTGCGATTAATTGGTGCCGATGTTGTAGGAATGTCAACCATTCCCGAAAACATAGTTGCCAATCATATGGGGATGAAGGTATTGGGATTTAGTATTATTACGGATGAGTGTTTCCCGGAAACATTGAAACCCGTTGATGTAAAAGAAATTATTGCTACAGCAATGGAAGCCGAACCGAAAATGACTTTAATTATGAAAGAAGTGATTAAAGCTTTATGATTACAAAGAGAAAAATATACTATCTGGCGCCGGTACTTTTGGGAGTGTTTATCTTTGCTTCGGATTTTGTGGGAACTAATTTATTTTCAGGCGAAGCTACTAATTTCTCGGTTTGGTTCGTACTTTCGCTTTTTGCCTTTGCATGCGGATGGATTATTAATCTTACTCTAAACTGGGAACACGGCGGGAAGATTGTTTTTGCAGTTATTATTGCTACAACAATTGTTAGTATTGGAATGATTTCTTTTTTTAACGATTATTTCGGTCCGAATGAGCTACTAAGTGAATCGTTAATCCTTTATAGTTTAAGAAATATAACTCTTGGTTTAATGGGTGTCTTCGGTATGGCGGTCTCAAATGTTATTCTTCTTGAAAGGGAAAACGATTCATTAAAAATTAAGGATTCTAATAATGCAAAATCTGAAGAAAATTTAAATAAAGAAACTGAACTTATATTAAAGGAATCTAAAATTAAAGCGGAAGGTATAATTTTGGAGGCTAAAAAAGAAGCTTCAAGAATTATTGATACGAAAAATAATATTGAAAAAGAATTAAAAGAACTTATTCAAATAGAAAAAGATTTAATTAAAAAATATGAAGGTAGAGAATAATTAAAAAACTAAGGCAGAAAAAGATATAAAATGAAATTTAAACAGTACGAATCGAAAATAAACTATCCGAAGATTGAAGAAGATATATTAAAATTTTGGAAAGAAAATGAAATATTTTCAAAAAGCATTTCTTCCAGACCAGAGGATAAACAATTCACCTTTTACGAAGGACCGCCGACCGCAAACGGTAAACCCGGATTGCATCATGTAATGGCAAGAACATTAAAAGACCTGGTCTGCCGTTACAAAACTCTTAAAGGCTATAGAGTTCAGCGTAAAGCAGGTTGGGATACGCATGGTTTACCGGTAGAAATTGAAGTTGAGAAAGCTTTAGGGATAAAAAGCAAAAGTGAAATCCCGGAATTTGGAGTTGCAAAATATAACGCTGCATGTAAAAATTCTGTTTTTACATACAAAGATCTCTGGGAAAAAATGACCGATCGCATGGGTTATTGGCTTAATTTAGATGATGCTTATATTACTTGTGATAATTCGTACATTGAATCGGTTTGGTGGGCGCTAAAAACTTTGTTTGATAAAGGTTTAATTTACAAAGATTATAAAATTGTTCCGCAATGTCCCCGTTCGGAAACAGTTCTTTCTTCTCACGAACTTGCTCTTGGTTATAGAGAAACAAAAGACCCTTCTGTTTACGTGATAATGGAATTGGAGGAATCTGAACTTACTAAAAAAGGAAAAACATATTTCTTGGTTTGGACTACAACGCCTTGGACGCTTATCTCTAATGTTGCTTTAGCCGTAGGTCCTAATATTGACTACGTTAAAATTAAAATAGAAAATGAATATTTGATTTTAGCAAAAGATAGATTGCCCGTCATTACACAAGATTATGAAATAGTTGACCATTATAAAGGAAAGGATTTAGTAGGACAACATTATAAAAGATTGTTCAATTATTTGGAAGTGGATAGAGACGGATACTATGTTGTAGAAGCGGATTTTGTGAGTGTGGATGACGGTTCAGGAATCGTGCACATGGCTCCGGCTTTTGGTGCCGACGATTATGAGATGTCTAAAAAATATAACTTGCCGTTTCTCCAACCGGTTACAAGAGGAGGGAGGTTCACGGATGAAATAACGGACTTTAAGGGAATGTTTGTTAAAGACGCCGATCCGTTAATAATTAAAAAACTACGTGAATCGGGGCATCTATATAAAAAAGAAACAATCGTGCATTCATATCCGTTTAGCTGGCGTTTTGATGATGTTCCGGTAATTTATTATGCCCGCGAATCTTGGTTTATTAAAACTACTTCCGTTGCGGATAGAATGATTGAGTTGAATAAAACAATCAATTGGTATCCTCCGGAAGTTGGAAGCGGCAGATTTGGAAATTGGTTGGAAGATAATAAAGATTGGGCGCTTTCGCGTGATAGGTTCTGGGCAACTCCTTTACCAATTTGGTTAAGTGATGATAACGATATGTTTGCTGTTGGAAGTATAGAAGAATTAAAAGAAGGATTTGTTGAAAGAGATGGGAAAAGGATTACGGTAAATGAGTTGAGCGAAGAAGAAATTGATTTACACAAACCGTTCGTTGATGAAGTAATGTTTGAACGGAACGGCAAAATATATAAACGTACGCCGGAATTAATAGATGTTTGGTTTGATTCGGGTTCTATGCCTTTTGCCCAGTTCCATTATCCTTTTGAGAATAAAGAACTTTTTGAAAAGAGTTTCCCGGCTGATTATATATGTGAAGGTATTGACCAGACAAGAGGTTGGTTTTATACTATGCATGCTATTGCCACAATGCTCTTTGACAGTATAGCTTATAAAAATCTTATTGTTAATGAACTTATACTTGATAAAAATGGAATGAAGATGTCGAAATCGAAGGGTAATACGGTTAATCCTTTTTACTTATTCGATAAATATGGTGCGGATGCTACCCGCTGGTATCTTGTTACCGGAAGTCCGCCGTGGCGTACTACATTATTCGACGAAGCCGGAATTAGTGAAGTCCAGAGAAAATTCTTTGGAACGTTGATTAATACATATTCGTTTTTTGCACTTTATGCAAATATTGATAATTTTAACTTTAATGAAAAATTCGTTCCTTATGAAGAACGTCCCGAGATTGATAGATGGATTATTTCCCGGCTCAGTGGACTGATTGAAGAATTTCAAAATCATATGGAGAACTATGACGTAACCAAAGCTGCCAGAGCGGTTAGCAGTTTTACTATCGATCAACTATCAAATTGGTACGTTAGAAGAAACAGAAGAAGATTTTGGAAATCGGAAATTAGTGAATCAAAAATTTCAGCTTATCAAACTCTTTATGAGTGTTTGGTTACTATTGCAAAGCTAACATCTCCGTTTGCTCCGTTTCTTGCAGAGGAATTGTTCCGGAATCTGAATTCTGTAACGGGTCTAGAAAAAGAGGAATCGGTTCATTTAGTTGCATTCCCCGAACCAACGTATAGAGATAAGAGCTTAGACCTTAACATGGATGTAGCGCAAAAAGTTGTTTATCTTACTCGTTCTATGAGAGCTAAATCCAATTTGAAAGTAAGGCAACCTTTGAAAAAAATTATGGTCGCAATTGATTCAACGCGAAAAGAAGCCGTGGAAAAAATGAAGGACGTGATTCTGGAGGAAGTAAATATTAAAGAATT
>BDSW01000288.1 GCA_002898175.1 bacterium BMS3Abin04 | reverse complement strand
CTGCTCCTTTGGGAATTGCATAGCTTACAGTGAAAATGCCAAGTGAGGTTCCAAAACTAAAGCCTATTCCGTAGCTTGTAATAAAATCGGAAACAGCAGGTAACTTTTTCTTTTTATCTTCATTTCTTAAATAATATCCGGTATCAAAAAACGCGAAAGTATAAGTATCGGCAGACAATAAATATCTGTATTCAAAATTCGACCAAAATATTCTGTTACCAAGAAATTGACGTTCTCTATAACCGCGGACAGTTTTTGTACCGCCCAATTTGAAAAGATCACTAATCTCAAAAAAGTCTCCTTTTAATTCTTTCCCATGGAGTGAGATAGATGTAATTTGCCTGTTAAATATTTCATAAAAAAAACTAAAATCAAGAGACAACCGCTGTAATTTTACATCTGTCTTTGTATCACCGGAAATAAATCGTTTTGGTCCGTCTATCTTTTTAGAAATGAATTGATAACTATTAAGGAAAAACACTCCGCTTGTAGGTATGTTTATATTGTTCCGTGTATCAATTTTTAAATTCACTCCCGACGAAAAAGAAGTAGAATTAAAAACAGTAAATCTTAATGAATCTGAAATCGAAGGAATAGTGCTTTCGGAAGAAAATAAAACGGAAGCGGAAATCGTTTCAGTCGCAAGAAATTCAAGCGCACCGAATAATTTTCTCTGGACGTATGTAGTATCTTGTTTTCTTTGAAATAAGTTTAATTTAAGATTAAAGGGATAATCAAATATCCATGGTTCTAAATATTTTAGTTCAAGCTCTTGAGTGTTTCTATCCTCCTGCTGCCAGCGGACAGATGCTGCTCTTCCGGTTCCGAATAAATTATTCAGACTAATATTCACGAATCCCGTGAAGTATCCTTTTTGATTATTTGAGCTTGACGGAACATATCCCACAATCCCATCGAAGTTATTTGTCTGTTTTTCCTTAATTTTTATCTGTAAAATTCCCTCATTCTTAGAATTTAGATAGTATCGGGGTTTGTTAACCACCTCAAAAAAACGAAGTCTGTTTAAGCGTTCCGGGATTTTACTAATTACTTTCTCCGAATATAGTTCACCGATATTTATTCGAGCATTTCTTAAAATAACCCCCGACTTTGTATTATCATTTCCGATTATTTCAATTTCATTTATCCTGCATAGTTGGTTTTTTTTCAATGTTAAATAGATCTCCGCTTTGTGGATTCGGTTCAAAGAATCCGTATAAAGCTTAACCGAGCTTATTTTAACAGCGGCAAACGGGTAGCCGTTATCTTCATAATAATTCAGGAGATCATTTATCTTTACTTCGATGAAATACTTATTGAAAATCTCTCCTCTGATATTTTTAAAATACTTGTCGATTATTAAAGAATCCTCTTTACTATTTTCAAATACCAATTTATTTACATAGGTCGGTTCTCCTTCCGCTAAATCAATAAATATTCCTACATGGAGCGAGTCCTTTTCTTGTTTTACTAAAATTTTGTTTATTAAAAAATTGTAATACCCGTCCTCCGTTAACCCTGTTTCTATTCTATGTTTAACGGTATCGGTTAATCCCGGAAATACCTTCGAGCCGATGGGAATTTTCAACCATTCTAAATATTGTGCTTTTTCAAAAGTACTATTGCCTTTAATGTTAATTGAACTTACGGTTTGTGAATAAGTGATGGAAATGCTTAACAGAAATAAGAGGAAAGTGAAATATTTAAATAGTCGGCGAGTCATCAATTAATTTCATTTTTTTTCCAATTGGAGAAACTTTAATTTTGTCAAGAATTTTTCTGGCATCTTCAAAAGTAGAATTGCAAACTTCCCATTTCGCTGCATTTGCAGCGCCTAATGCAGATGCAAGTTTGGTGAAGTCTTCAAATACCAATGCTTTCTCAAGACCGTAAGCTATTCCTGCAACAAATGCATCGCCGCTTCCTGTAGCATCTATTTCTTTAACAACGGCATTCGTTATTTTATAGTGAAAATTGAACTTTGCCGCGTAACCGCTATTTTTACCGTTTGTTATAAAACTTAGTTTAACTCCTATAGAATAAAGATAATCCATGAATTCTTCTTTTAACTTTACTTCCGATAAACTTATGCTCAACGAGTTTTCAATTTCCGAAATATTTCCATGAAATACATCGGGACCTTTTTCCAAACAATTTTTCAAATGATTTCCATAAGTATCAAGAATGCAGAACTTATCATACTTTCGTGCAAGTTCAATCCCTGTCGGGAAAATTTGATCGGTAAATTTATTAGGCGAGCTTCCTGAAAATACTATAATTGAATTATTCCTTATTATCTTCTCCAGTTTTTGAATAAAATTGTTCACTTCATTTTGAGTGATCTCGGAATTGGGGGAAAAGAAAGTTGTAAGACGATGCGCTTCTTCTTCAATAGCCAATGTAGCAAAGCGAGTTTCGCTTTTCGCGGAAACGATTGCATGGTTAATATTTTCCGTTTCTAAAATGCTTCTCAGTTTTTTACCGTTACTGCCTCCGAGAAAGGTTAATGCAAGATTCTGAATTCCCAACTTATTCAGTTGCCTGCTTACGTTTATCCCCTTCCCTCCGGCAGTATAAATCATTTTTAAACTCCTATTTTCCTTACCGACCGAAACTTTCTTAAAGTATAATCTTTTTTCTAACAGGGGATTTAATGTAACGGTTAAAACCATATTTGAACCATTTATTACTTTAGAAATATTATTTGACAGTACTTAAAATTAACAGAAATGCAAAAAGAATGAAAACGATATTTTTACAACATTTTAAAAAAATAAATACTAAAAAAATCATAGGAAGATTTTAAGGGCGGTACCTATACCAATTACCAAAAACGGGATTTAACAACCGGTAGTCGCCAAAATTGGTTTGGTCGACAAAAATAAATGTTTTCCCGATGTTGTAATATGCCCAAATTTCGTACGGTTTGGAATCTATTGCAACAGGACGCCTTTCAACTTGATCTGGTGGTCCGAGTGTAATATAAATCATTCCCATATCGGTCTTCCAACCGTCATAATAACTTCTAAAATGTAAATTGGCATAAGAGACGCGTCTATAATATTCATTCAGAATTTCATTCTCAATAGTATTTGGAGAAGGATCTTTTTTCTCCCAATATGCCAAAAATCTTTTTAGCTTCTCTTTATATGTCGGAGCATCTTTTATATATGAGATCTCGGAGGGATTTGCGATATAAATCATTTCCTCAACCGCATCATCTAAATTGGTTATTGTTCTTGGATAACCATAAATTTTTGAGGTAAATCTTTTTCCGATCCCTTTTAACTTTTTGCCTTCTTTATCATAGACCTGAACCAATAAATCATATTTCCCTAATTCAAAAGTTTGATTTTCAAATTTTTGATAAATTACATTTTTACCTTTGCTTAGGGTTAACTCAGAAGTCTTTTTAGCGCTTTGCTCTCCTTTAGTTTTTTTAATTGTATAAACAACTTTTACACTGTCGGGTTTATCGGTATAAACTTCATAAAAGAAAATTAACAATGAATCCCTGGATGTAACCGTGTTTGCAATGTTGGGAATTACTTGTTTCTTGCCGTCGACCTTAACAATTTTAGAAATTAATAGTACATCGCTTAAGTCAAGACTGTCGGAAAAATCCAAGATCTTAGTTTTTGTTTTGATTTGATAAGATTTCCGCGACTCGAGATCTTCTAAACTCAGAGCAATTGTATATTTTCCCGGTCTTAAATGAAATGTTTTATAACTTAAATTTGAAATGGTTTTTGAGGAAGTTATTTTAAAATCGGGTGTTGTTACATTCTCTTTCCACATTCTTTCCGCTACAATTTCATCATCGTTTTGATAAAATGTAGCTGTAAGATTATACTCGGATTTATATTCATTATTATATTTTACAAATTGAATATTTGAATATGGAACCGAAACAAACAGCTCAACTTTTGATTTTCCCGGTGATTCTCCTTTGTAATTTACAATCTCAAAATAAAATTTAGGTCCGTATATATAAGGATTTTCCCTTCCGGAACTTTCTACTTGTGCATATAAAAGCGAGCTAAAAATCAAAAATAATACAGCTAGTTTTTTCATTTTAATTATTTCCTATTCTAAAAATTAATTCTGCCGTATAAATCATACTCATTGGCATCATAAATTTCAACAGAATAAAATTTCCCTAAAGTCATTTCTATATTTTCTTTCGATATTAAAATTTCTCCGTCAACTTCCGGTGCATCTCTTTCACTTCTTCCAATGTAATAATTATCGCGTATATCATCAATTATAATTTTTAATTTTTTACCTACAAATGATTTATTTTTCTCAAGCGATATTTTACTCTGTGATTCCATTAAAACAGAAAATCTTTCTTCTTTTAATTCCTCACTGACCGGATCACCCAATATAAAACTTGGAGTATTGTCTTCTTTCGAATATTTGAATATTCCTACTCTATCAAATTTTGTCCCCTCTATAAAATTGTACAACTCATTAAACTCTTTTTCTCCCTCAGCAGGATAACCGGTAATAAAAGTTGTACGAATTGTTAAATTTTCTATTTCATTTTTCAATTTATTCATTAGTTCAATAGTTCGTTCTTTAGATATTCCGCGCCTCATCGACTTTAAAACCTTATCGGAAATATGCTGGAGCGGGATATCTATATACTTGCAGATTTTAGGATTGTTATTTATTTCCTTCATAATATCAAGCGGGAAATGAGAAGGATATGCGTACAAAAGTCTAATCCACTCAATTCCGTCAATTTTACTAAGTTTATTTAACAATCCGGCTAACACCCTTTTGCCGTAAATATCTTTTCCGTAATCGGTTGTATCCTGACCGATAATAATTAATTCCTTAACTCCTTTTTTTGCCAGACTTGCAGCTTCGCTAAGTAAATCATCCATCGGTTTTGAATGATGTTTTCCGCGCATAAGAGGGATGGCACAAAATGAGCAAGGATTATCGCATCCCTCCGAAATCTTTAAGTAAGCATAATGTTTCGGTGTTGTAATTACTCTTTCGCCCAAAAGATTTTCTTTCAGATCGGAATTAAATTCCCGTAAAATTCCCGAGTAATCTTCAGTGCCCAAAAATGCATCTACCTCGTGCATTTCTTTTTCCAATTCTGCTTTATACCTTGCGGAAAGACAGCCGGCAACTATTATTTTTTTTATTTTCTTTTGTTTTTTCAATTCAATTGCGTTCAGAATTGTATTGATAGATTCTTCCTTGGCATCTTCAATAAATCCGCAAGTATTTATTATAACTGCTTCTGCATCGTCAGAACTGTTAACCAGGTTGAAATCATTTACTTTTAACTGCTGCATTAATCTTTCGGAATCAACAGTATTTTTTGCACAACCAAGTGTGATTACTTCTATATTATTTTTTTTATTTTTCATCTGTTTATATTTTTCCTTGCTATGTCCGTTGTTTAGTCTTGTCATGATTTTTCCCAAAAATCATGACAAGACTGGTGTCTTTTTTTTCTAATCCCCGACTTAAAAGTCGGAGTTAATGATATTCCGTACTAATCACTAATACTGCCTACAGATTTTACAATCATTCCTTTCTGTGTCCTAAACAAGTA
>BDSW01000287.1 GCA_002898175.1 bacterium BMS3Abin04 | reverse complement strand
TAAAGCTTATTGCGCCATAATTATTCGGATCGGAATAATAATCGTAATAATAGGAGAACAATTTTGCAGTATCCGCTTGTAATGAAAATTTAATATCCGGGAATCTATTTAACCTAAGTAAGAAATTGTGTTCACCTCTGCTCAGCCATTTAACAGTGTCTGGTGTAAGTAACCCTGTATTCTTTCCATCAACAAATATTTCTGCGTAGTTTGGTTTTGAATCAATAAATACTTTTGCATTTTCTAAAGTGAGTATTTCCGGTTGACTAACAGAAACTTGCTTATCACATGAAATTATGAACAATGTAGTAAATACTAAGATTGCAGAAGTTTTAATATATTTATTTTTTTTCATGATTATAATTATTTTAATCCCGCTAAATAACCGAAAGAACGAATATAGTCTTGATTAAATTTCAGTGAACTTCTTTTTTTTATAAATGAACCGAATATACCTCTACCGCCTTGTATATTTGAAAAATCATTTTCATTTATCGAAATTGTAAAACTACTGCTCAAGTCTGCTTTGGAAGCATAATAACGGGTTAAATTTTTATCGTAAACAAGTACTTCAAGAATGAATCCTAAAATTGTATAATTGCTTTTATTCGGATCACCTTCCGATATTTCTCTTAAAGCTCTATCAAATGTTGCCATAGAAACGGTTATCTTATTATCATACGAAGGTTCAGGGAAGAACGGAATATAGTTGCCATTTTCAAGAATGTATTGATAAGGTACTTCTTTTACATATCTTACTCTTTTACCGTTTTCGTTTTTAAAGTATACTATTGTATATCTTGCCGCCTTGTAAAGGAATATTTCGCTATTATCACTCACCCATCCAACAGATACCGAGTTACCGTTTTCAGGCGGAATAGTAGGCCTATTAGGTAAGAATTTTATCTCTTTTGGAGTAGTTGTAGTTGCATGAAGTTTTCTCCCGTTATCAAATTCAGCTTCAATTTCATATTGTGTATTCGGCTGAATAACGAATTTTTTATTATAATAAGCAGCTACTCCATTTGTTGAATTATTTTGTATCGTCAATATTGTATCGGAAAATATTTTAACCGAATCTTGATACCATATTCTTATGTATCCATTCCTAATTGAACGATCTTGTTTATCTGAAGCCGGATTAAAATTTGTTACCATAAAACTACGACCTAGATAAGCAGTTTGAAAGGGGTTATCGCTTTTTAGTACACAATTAAGAATAATTTCTTCTTTCTCCTTTCCGAACGGACTAAAATCTTCATTGCAGGAAACGAGTAAAAAGCTTAGAAAAAACAATAATATAAAATCTACAATCTTCATTATAATTCTAATTTAATTGTTGCTGTTGGTAAAAAAGGAAGCATGTAAACCCTTTCCCCGGTTTGGCGTTTAAAAAATAAAATATTTTTTCTGTTGTAAGCATTTATAATACTAAAAGCCATTTCCAGATTTACAAAATCAAATTTTATCTTTTTTGAAAGAGAAATATCAAGGCGGTGATAATCCGGCAGCCTTCCTAAATTTTTATCGCCGAGTAATGTATATGGATTTGTTGAATCGAAATAATTTTGATTAAAATAAATATTACTTACGTAATATTTATCGTAGTAACCAACTATTTTTGTAAAGGGTAATCCCGAACTGTATATCCACATGGCAGATGCATGCCAGCCTTTTCCGATGTTTAGGTTTAGTCCTAAGTTAAGTGCATGTCTGGAGTCAAATTTTGGATAGTAAGTCCAATTGTTAACAGTCTTAAATGTCCAAGCATTTGTATAGGAAGCAGTAAAATTGAATAAACTGTTGTTATAAGTGAGAACTGCTTCCCAACCGTAAGATTCACTACTCCCGGAAATAAAGTCGGGATCGGTTATTGTAAATTTTTGATTGTTTATAATTGCAAGATTATTTGTCTTTTTATAATAAGTTTCAAGTTGAATTTTTAAATTTGAGAGAGGATGTGATGTTAATCCGGCAATGAAATGACGTGACTTTGCCGGAGCTAAGTAAGATGGGGTAATTAACCAAGGTTCAAAAATTGTAATTATATCATCTTCGTCGGAATAGGTTATTAGGTCTTGTTGAAATATCCCCCATGCTCCTTTTATAGATAGCAGCGGACTAAACGTATAAGTAAAACTGATTCTGGGTTCCAGGATATCACCTTTTTGTTCGGAAAGTTGAGCTAAATTTATCCTTGTCCCGATATCTACACCAAAATTATCGAACCGTAGAAATTTGTATTTGATGTAAGAAACAAATCTTGTACCTGCATTCCCAATATCAGCAGTTATACCTTCTTTATTTGTAAGAAGTAATTTTGTTTTGACATCTTTTATTTCAATTCCAAAATCTATTTCATCTTTATTATTAAATACATAAGAAAAATCACTTTTCAACGAAATATCGTGCACATCGTTCTTCTCGGGCCTAATGTTACTTAATTTAGGAAAAACTTCTCCGTTAAAAGTACTAATAGAGATTCCCAGATTAAAAAATGTTGGACTTTCTTGTGCAACCTGATACCACGTAAAACCGAATAATTTGTTCTGCCATTTATAATCTTCCAAGAATTGGCTTTCTCTGATAATATTATCCTGACTAGCAAACCCGTTAATCACAAATTTTGTACCCTTATTAAAATTTGGGTTTGAATAATTTCCCTCAAAAAAAACATCGTAGAAATCGATTGGAATATTTTTGTTGTTTAAGAATTTTTTTAGAATTTGATTTGAATATGTTTTCCTCCCTGCAACCACAAAAGATCCGTGCGGCAATGGACCTTCAACCAAACCTTTGCCGGTTAAAAAGCTGCCCGAAAATTTAGCGCCGTAATTATTTTTATTTCCGTCCTTTGTAATTATATTAAGGACTGAAGATAATCTACCGCCGTATTGTGCCGGGAAACCTCCTTTGTAAAACTCAACGTTTTTAATTATATCAGGATCAAAAATGCTGAACATTCCCAAAACATGGAAAGGACTGTAGACGGAAATTCCGTTGATTAAAACTAAGTTCTGATCACCCGATCCGCCGCGTACATAATACTTTGCCGAAATATCTCCTGTTGATTGAACACCTGCTACGTACTGCAATGACCGGAAAATATCTGTTTCTATACCTTTAGGCAAAGCTTCAAGCTCTTTAATTGAAATTCTATGAAGTCCGATATCAGTCGCATTTTTCTCCGGTATTCTATTTCCCACTTTCTCTACTGTTTGAAGTTCGTAACTGCCGGGGGAGAGCTTTACCCGTATTTCCGTTAATTTATTTGGTTTTACAACGGCGGTAATCTTTTTTGAATTATATCCTATATAGGATATAACCAGATGATAAGTTTTATTTGCAGGGATTGATCTAAATAAAAAATATCCGTTTTCGTTCGTGGATGCACCTGTTTTCAATTCCTTTATAACGGCATTAGCATAAATCAGAGCTTCTCCGTTTGAGGAATCTGTAACAATTCCTCTTAAAGTTCCTATTCCCTGGGAGAAAAGATTTAAGGAAAAAAACAGAATGAATAATGTTGTATAAACTTTGCTTTTGAATTCAAACACTAAAATGTCAACTAAATTTATAATGTTATAACTATATAAGCTATAACCAATTTTTGTTCTAAAAAAGGTAAAAAATTAGTAGTAATATTTTTATCAGACATATTTAATTTACAATAGTTCAATTTTATTTGTTGTTGTAGTTATTGTTGTACGTGTACTTTTATGCATTTTCTGTGCTGCATCCGGCGCTTCTATCACCATTGACATAGAAATATTTGTGGACGCATCAGATTTTAGCAATAAGCCCTTTAGTTGATCAAAGAAAAATACACCGCTGCCTGAAATATTCGGTTCGCTAAATATATAAGTAGCGCCTTTATTTTTAACAATATTTTCTCCCGTCCAAGTTATTGAAAGATTTGCATAAATTTTTGCAACGGTCGAAGTATCCGTTTTTACTACATCAGCTAAACGATAAGTTGCAGTGTTTTGAATTTGAAAAGCCGCAAAGTTAGAAGGATAGCTGAATTGCCAAGATGAATCTACTCCAACCGGTTTTTCGGAAAGAATTTTAAATAATTGCTGAATCAGAGGTATTATACTTCCATTAACGAGAGCATCTTTCATATTCTTTTTAGTTTTCGAAGAAAGCGTATCAGGTGCGTGTTGGATTTCCAAAACATTTTTAAAAATTTTACTGACATCATCTGCACCAATAATTTTTCCAACCGGGCTAAGTTGTATTGTAAAAGGAGTTTTCTTCATCGATTCATATTCCAGAAATTTTTGCCTTTCTCTTGAGCTGTAAATGTATTTGGAATCATAAACAATTTCTTGCCCGTTAACATTTGCCTGCGTATATATCCTGCTGATATAAACGCCAATTGAAGCAATTGAATCCTTAGTAACATCTTTTACATTCAACTTAATAGTATATTCAATAGTCTGATTCATTTTTGATGATATAGTTGTGTCTGTTACGAGGGTTTCATTAGTTTGTGTAACTGTGGTAATTTTATAGTTGTAGTGATCGCCTTTCTTAAATTTATAACGCAGCAAATATACCGGTGCTTTTTTAGAGGTGGTTTGAAAAGCTTTGGTTTCCTTCTCTTTTCGTTCTACCTTTTTCTGATTGTTGCTGCAGCTTATAATAAGTAGCAACGATAATAATGTTATAATAATAAATCTCATCAGTTCTCCTTACTGCTTAATTGTAAAGTAAATATCTTTTTCTTTTTTTAATAAACTCGCTTAATTTTGGATTCCATGTAGAAATAATTTCTTTTGGTTCTTTTCCGTCTATTAACATTTGAGATAACTTGGAACTGCCGTACAGTTTATCAAGCCATTTTGTTTTTAGTCTGAATTTCCCTGGATAAGTTTTGTTTAATGCGTATAGTAATTTTATTCCGAATTTAACGGGCTCAAATTGATTCCTATCGGTTATAACAATTTTTAAACCGAAGCAACTTTTCCCTTTATATTTAGGTCGCATGGACATATGCGGAATACTTTTTGGAGTGAACATTGCCGGATAAAACTGCACTCCTTTAATATCTAAAAGTTTCAGCTGATTTAACAGTTGTGTTGAGTTAATAAACGGCGCTCCGAAAAATATAAACGGCTGATATGTTCCGCGCCCTTCGGAAACATTTGTCCCTTCCAGCAAGCACATACCGGGATAAACTAATTCGGCGTCCACACTTACAATATTCGGTGAGGGTTTTATCCACTTAATCCTGCAGTCGTTGAAAAAATATTTCCGCTTCCAATTTTTCATTTTTACAATAGTTAAATCCGCTTTCCGTTTAGTTTTTAGGAAATCCGGATTGTTAAATAATTTAGCAAGCTCTCCGACTGTCATTCCATGCATAATGGGAATGGCTGCTATTCCTACAAACGACTGATAAGATGTATCAAGAACAGGACCTTCTACTTTTATCCCGCTAATTGGGTTGGGTCGGTCAAGTACAATAAACTTAACATTATTTTCAGCAGCGGATTGAATAGCATAATAAAGTGTGGAAATGTAAGTATAATATCTTGCTCCAATATCCTGAATATCAAATAAGAGAACGTCTATTGTTTTTAACATTTCAGGTGTCGGTTTCCGGATTTTCCCATATAGTGAATATACAGGTAATCCTGTTGCTGAGTCAATTGTTTGACCGATTTTTACGCCGTTAGGAACATTTCCGCGAAAACCGTGTTCCGGGCTAAAGATTGCAGCTAAGTTGACGTTAGGGATTTTAACCAAAGTATCTACAATATTTGTCCCATTGCTTAAAATGCCGCTCTGATTTGTAATAATACCGATTCGCTTATTCTTAATTAGATTAAATTGTTCGGAAAGAATTTGTTCATCACCAAGAATAACTTTTTTATTTTTCACAGCAAAAGGTTCGTTCCTGCAAGAGGATAAAAATACTGCGGTCAGCAATAAAACTATCTTAAGTTTAATCATTTTTCGTTTTCTTTTTAATGTGATTATAAGCAATACTAAAAGAAGCCAGCGTAAGTCCGTCCCAAATTTCGTTATTAACAATTAAAATCTGCAGTTGATTAAAAGTAAAGTACAGAGTTTCCATTCCTTCTTCTGTTGCATCTTTAGGTAACGGATTATAGAACAAATCGCTAGCAATATATAACTTGCACATTTCGTCGCTGGCGCCTGTATAAGGACAGAACTCACCGATATATTCCAATATATTTGCGGCAAAACCGGTTTCCTCGCGTAATTCTTTAAGAGCATTTTCTTCCGGAGGAAGTTTTAAGTTATTAAGTCCGCAAGGGAATTCCAAGCTGTCTTTTTGATTTAAATAACGAAATTGTTTTACAAGAATAATTTTATTTTCGGAAGTGATAGGAATAATCATTGTGGAGCCGTTAGTGTTAACGTAATGGTATTCTCCTTCGACTCCATTTTCAATTACAAAATTATCTAAATTATAACTCCAGTGGTCATTATTAAATATAGTTTTTTGACTAACCTTTGTCCACTTTTTAGCTGCCATAAAATCCGTTATTTTCCAGAAGTTCTTTTCTAGAGAAAAAGTGCGAGATTTCAATTGCTGCATTCTCATCCGAATCAGATCCGTGAACAATATTGCGCTCAATACTTTCGGCATACATTTTTCTAATCGTACCTTCTTCGGCATTCTCGGGGTTTGTAGCTCCGATTAATTTTCTAAAATCTTCAACGGCGTTTTCTTTTTCCAATGCTATAGGTACGCAAGGTCCGGATGTCATATATTCAAGAAGATCATTAAAAAACGGTCTTTCTTTATGTACTTCATAAAAGCCGCCGGCTGAATCTTTATTTAATCTAACCATTTTCATAGCGAGTATTTTAAAACCGGCCTCATTTATTTTTGATACTACCTGACCGATAAGATTTTTTTCAATACAATCAGGTTTAAGAATAGCTAATGTTCTGTTAGTCAATTTGTTCCTCCGAAATTAAATCTGTTTAAAACTAATAGCGTTTAATAGATTTTCTCTGTTTGCTCAATTCATTGAGCAGCGCTATCGAAAAGCCCGGGAAAACTATAAATCCGGCAGAGGTAAAAATTATTCTCCAAAGTTCGCCTCTACTCAGACTATTCATCAAGACAATAAAACTTAATACCGTAATGGTTAAATTTATAGCCAAACTTATTGCAGTTCTGTTTTTTCCCGCCATTATTAAATTAAGTAACCAAAATAATTAAACAACAATTATTTAACTTTTGTCTTCCTTTTTTTTGTCATGACTTTAGGAGCTGCTTTTTTAGTGTTTTTAGCTTCTAAAGCTTTTTTCATTGTTACCCCAATTTCAGCAGGACTGATGGAAACATGCACACCGGCTTTTTTCAAAGCCTTAATCTTTTCATCTGCCGTCCCTTTCCCGCCTGAAATTATAGCGCCTGCATGACCCATCCGTCTTCCGGGAGGAGCTGTTCTTCCGGCTATAAATCCTACTACCGGTTTATCGACATATTTTTTAATGTATTTTGCAGCTTCTTCTTCTGCGGAACCGCCGATCTCACCTATCATAACAATTCCTTCAGTATCCGGGTCTTCGTTGAAAAGTTTTATAATGTCAATGAATTGCGAACCAACTATCGGGTCGCCGCCTATTCCTATACAAGTAGATTGACCAATCTTAAGATCGGTTAATTGTTTTACCGCTTCATAAGTTAAAGTTCCGCTGCGTGAAACAACGCCGACTTTTCCTTTACGATGAATAAATCCTGGCATAATTCCTATTTTAGCTTTCCCGGGAGAAATAATTCCGGGGCAGTTGGGACCAATCAATCTTATGTCTTTATCACGAATACTATCGTAAACCTTAACCATATCTTTTGCCGGAATACCTTCGGTAATACAAATAATAAGTTTTACACCTGAGTTAGCCGCTTCTAAAATTGCGTCTGCAGCAAACGGAGGCGGAACGAAAATAGCAGAAGCATTTGCTTTTTCATGTTTTACGGCGTCGGCAACGGTATTATAAACCGGTACTCCCAAATGCTTTTTACCGCCTTTCCCCGGCGTTACGCCGGCAACAACTTTAGTTCCATACTCAATCATTTGACCGGTATGAAAAGAACCTTCACTACCCGTAATGCCTTGAACTACAACACGAGTTCGTTTGTCAAGAAGAATACTCATTTTAGTTTCCTTTTGATTAATAGATTAACAAAATTTCAACTACAAAACTTAACAAAATTTATTTGAAAGTATTTAATAAATTTTTTGTTTACAGCGGAAAATAAAACTATTATTCTTTAGTTAAACCATTTGTTTAGAATTATAAAGTCAAAATTAAAAGCAATTTCAAAAAAATTATAGGAGGAATAAATAAGATTTTCCAGGCTGGATTTATACGTTGTTTATCGAATCTTTTTTAGCCGGGTAAACATGAGATTTGCTTTATGTCTTGGAAATTAGAATTTGAATCTGCGGATTATATCATTAGTTGTATAGAATTTGAAAAGATATTTAAAATGAATAACTTGCAATATTTTTTACTTGTTTTGTTTGGGGTTATAAATGAAAGAGAAAAATTTTATACCGTTAAAGGATTTCCCGAATTTTGACGAAGATGAAATGCTGGAAAGATCTAAGTTTTTTAAGGAGTATTTAAGAAAGCGTAGAAGTATACGCGAATTTTCTTCAAAGAAGATTCCGATAGATGTGATTAAAAATTGCCTGCTTGCTGCCGGAACAGCTCCAAGTGGAGCTAATATGCAGCCTTGGCATTTTGTTGTTATTACTAATTCCCTAATTAAGCGAAAAATTAGAATTGAAGCAGAAAAAGAAGAAAGGGAGTTCTACGAGAATAGAGCGCCGGATGAATGGCTGGAAGCTTTAACTCCATTTGGGACGGACTCTAGTAAACCATTTTTAGAGAATGCTCCGGTTTTAATAGCTGTTTTTGAAAAAAAATATCATTTAGATTTAAAAGGGAATAAAGTTAAACATTATTATATAAAAGAATCAGTGGGAATATCTGTTGGTATGCTCATTACCTCACTGCATTATTCCGGTTTGGCAACTCTAACCCATACACCAAGTCCAATGAATTTTTTAAATGGTATTTTGGGTAGACCCAGAAACGAAAAACCGTTTTTAATTTTAGTGGTCGGATACCCGGCTGAAAATGTAAAAGTTCCGGATATTAAAAAGAAGGAATTAGAGGTTATAAGTACATTTGTTTAACTTTTTTAAAAATAGGATTAAGTAAGGGATATAAGTTTTTACAATATGGCAAATCCTTTTGAGTTTAATTGTTTAATTCATTATTTTAAGTCTAAAAAGTGGTAAATATGTATAAGTTAAATAAATTTACACTTCTAATCTTCATTCTTGTCTTTTCAAATTACCTAAACGCACAGTCTATATTGATAAATGAAGTAATGTCGTCGAATACTTCAACTATAGCAGATGAAGACGGCGATTACCCCGATTGGATTGAACTCTTTAATCCAACTGATAATGAAATTAACTTATATAAATATTCACTTACCGACGATGCGGATAATCCTGCAAAATGGTTGTTCCCTAATATTACTTTATCACCCGGTGAATATTTAGTCGTTTTTGCTTCGGGAAAAGATAGAAAAGGGAATATTTTACATACGAATTTCAAAATAAAATCATCCGGCGAATATTTATGGTTAAGAGATTCTACCGGTCAAATTTTGGATAAAGTTGATTCCGTAGAAATTCCCGCCGATGTTTCAATCGGACGAAGTATTGATAATTTATCCGAATGGCTTTATTTTAGCGAGCCAACTCCGGGCGCATCAAATAATACAGGAGGATTTAATGCATTTGCAGAACCGCCTAAATTCTCTATTGACGGAGGTTTTTTCAGTTCAAATCTATCTATTGAAATACATATCGATTCTGCTAATGCTACCGTTTTTTATACAACAGACGGATCAGAACCATCCGATACATCATTAAAATATACACATCCAATTTCCATTGATAGTACAACGGTAATAAGAAGTAAAAGTTTTCAGGAAGGATATTTACCAAGTAGAACGGTAACAAATACATATTTTATGAATGAAAATGTATCGTTGCCTGTTGTTTCTTTAGCAACAGATCCGAAAAACTTATGGGATGATGAAACTGGCATTTATGTTAATTATGAAAATGATTGGGAAAGACCCGTACACATAGAAATATTTGAAAAAGACGGTTCACGAAGTTTAAGTATGGATGCCGGTATGGAGCTGCATGGAAGTAGTTCGAGGGAGCTGCCTCAAAAATCATTTAAAATTAAGGCTAGAAGTTCATATGGGAATAAAATTATTTCCTACAAAATTTTTCCCGCTCTTCCTTATTCGGAATACAAATCGTTTTTGTTGAGAAATGCCGGCAATGATAATAATATTGCCCATTTTCGTGATCCCTTAATGCAAAGCATAGTTGGAAGTCTTGATTTTGAAAAACAAGCATACAGACCATCAGTTGTTTTTATTAATGGGGAATACTGGGGTATTTATAACTTTCGTGAAAATATTGATAAACATTATCTTGAAAGGCGTAAAAATGCAGACCCGGATAATATTGACCTTTTGCGAGTAATGAACTCTGTTCTAGAAGGCGACAGACAGCATTACAATGAGTTATATTATTTTATTAAATATAATGATGTAAGCATCGATTCAAATTATAATTACGTTAATTCTCTCATGGAGGTCGATAATTATATTGCATACACACTTTCCGAAATGTATTTTGTAAATATTGACTGGTATCCCAACAATACAAAATTTTGGAGACCGAAAACAGATTCTGGGAAATGGAGATGGATAATGTATGATACAGACCGCGGTTTCGGTCTTTACAATCCCGGGATTTATTATAAGGATATGTTAAAATTTGTTACTGATACTTCACGTTACCCATCGGTAATATTTAACGGGCTAATTCAGAATGAGAAGTTTAGATACAAATTCATAAATACTTTTGCCGATTATGCAAATTCTATATTCCAGCCCGCTGTTGTTATTAGTAAGATAGATTCTATAAAAGGTTTAATTTCAAGTGAGGCTGAGCGACATTTTGAAAGATGGAATGGAAATTATGAGAATTGGGACAATAACGTTGAAGAACTGAGAGAATTTGCCGGGAACCGTCTTGACTATATGAAACAGCATTTTATCCATTTTTTTGATTTAGATAGTACCGTTTCGGTTCATATTAATACCGGTGATATAGGTATTGACCATATAAATATTAATTCATTAAAAATCTCTAATTTTCCTTGGAGCGGAGAGTATTTTCCCTCTGTCCCGATTCGGTTATCGGTTTATCCTCAATATGGATATAGAATTAAAGGATGGCTTGTAAACGGTTCCTTGATAAGTAATGGTAATACACTTGAAGTAAATTTGAATAATAGTGCAACAATAACGGCTTTAGTTGAAAGTAATAGTGAGAAAGAGAAAACCGTTGTGCTTAATGAAATTAATTATCACCCTTCAAATGATATTAATAGCGGGGAATGGGTGGAATTAAAAAATGTTTCCGATTCAACTATTGATCTTTCCAATTGGCGGTTTTTTGATAGTAACGATGATAACTTTTTTACAATTCCAATTAATACAACTATTGGATCTAAAAAATATTTAGTTTTATGTGCAGATACAAATTTATTTAAGTCGGTTTTCCCCAAAATAAAAAACTACATCGGTAACTTTAATTTTAAATTAAGTAACGAAGGAGAAAAATTAAGACTTTATAATCCTGATTACGATTTAATTGATTTTGCAGATTATCGTTCTGTTTTGCCGTGGCCGTCCGAACCAAACGGAGAAGGTACAACTTTGGAATTAGGATATCCTTCCACGAAGAATGACTATTCAAACTGGTATTCAAGTATTATTAAAGGAGGTACGCCGGGAACGCCGAATATACAATTGCTAAAAAACAGTTTGTTTATTAATGAATTTTTAGCAATTAACGACTCGATTAACACGGATGGAAATAACGAATATGATGATTGGGTAGAACTTTTTTACAAATCAGATTCTTCGTTATATTTTGATGAGTTTTATTTAAGTGATAATTTTAAAGATCCGTTGAAAGCTAAATTACCGGTACAAGTATTTCAACCGGATGAGCATTTACTTTTTTGGGCCGATAAACAAACAGAGCAGGGGAGTAATCATTTAGATTTCAAACTTAAAGGAAAAGGCGAAGAAATTGCTTTGTCTTATTTTAACGGAATTAGTAGTACATTTATTGATACTATTAGTTTCGGGCAGCAAACCGGAAATGTTTCTTACGGAAGGTACCCCGACGGCTACAAACGGTGGAAATATTTTAACAATCCTACACCCGGTGATTTTAATTCTACTTTAGAAAATTATCCTCCTTATATGGAAAATAAATTACCTTCTCAAATCAAAATTAAGCCGGATTCTACTTATAAAATAAATGTTTGGTATGCTTTTGAGGATGTTGAAACACCTGATTCGCTTATGGATTATAATATTACTCTTATTTCGGATTCGGTAATTTATAGTTTTAATTCTGAAAACGGTATGCTGGAAATCTCTACTATTTATAAATTTGCCAATGTTTATAACCTAATTATTACTGCTGAGGATACCGGTGGACTGGATTATACAGATACAGTTAAAATAAAAGCCGCACAACCGGTTGGAACTAATTTAGCAACTTCGGAAATACCAAGAGAATTCTTTCTTTCACAGAATTATCCCAATCCTTTTAATCCGTCAACGAATTTTAAGTTTGGTCTTCCGCATTCGGCAAATGTAAAATTGGTTATTTATAATCTTCTCGGAGAACAGGTAAAGGTTATAGTAAATAGCAAATTAAGTGCAGGTATTTATAATTTTAAATCTGATTTTAGTAACTACCCCTCCGGAATTTATTTTTACCGGTTTAAAACAAACGGATTTATTCAAACTAAAAAATTTATTTTATTGAAGTAAAAGAATAAATTATTTCGATTTTGTGGTTTTACAAAAATATTAATCTGATTCTCTTCCCTGAGAATTTCCAAGAGGTTACGGTCGCAGGCTTGTCCGAGAACCAGGATTATCGTCATTCCGAACTTGTTTCGGAATCTCAATCATTTGATTATAGACCAAAAATAGATGCTGAAATAAATTCAGCATAACAGCAAATGAGTTCGCGGATAGACTCCGCGCCGTGATCAAATTATAAATATAATGCCTCGAAGTCGCCCGCGGCAACCAAATATTTAATCAATTTGTCTATCAACAGATTTATCAATATCCATACTTTTAAACTTTTCTATTAATTGCTGCGGTTCGTGGATAAGTGTCGGATATTGAAAAGAAGAAGTTTAAAGAAGTGAGTACGGTTTTGTGAAAGGGGGTAAGATTGCTAAAACATTCACAATTGAATATTTAATAAATATAATATTTTGTTAGTTATTTACTATCGCTTTTATAAAATGGATCTGGTTCCCACATATGGAAACAATTCAAACCGCCACCAAAATAAATCACAGGGTTTATTTCTCGATTATTCAATTGATTGATTTTATTTATATGAAAATGCTTTCCAATTTTATTTTTACAAAAATTACGACAGTTAAAACTAGAACCAACATATTCGAAGTAATTTATCTCAGCAATTTTAGACTTTTCAAAAAGGGTATATCTTGCTATAAATTTAAATATAGTATGTAAGATAATATTCGCAAATACATCTAATTCAGAAGAATATTGTACAATAGCCTTAACGAAGTTATCATTACTGGTTTTGCTTTCTATATTATGAATGATTAACTGTAATAACTTTTTTTCTGAATCATTTTGAAAATTTTCAAATAAGCTATTGTTACAATTAAAATATTATTTGAATTATGTGAAGTGATAACAACTTCATCACCAATCGACTGATAAAAGTAATTTATTAAGTGAATAATTGTAGGATAATTTTTTTTAACTGAATCATAGATATGTAAAAGTTCGGGATAAAAGTACTACTTAATATTCTCCATCGCAATATCAATTTCAGATAATGAGTAGTGAGTTAAATAATCCAAAATTATTGTAATTAGTAACTCCTTAAAGTAATATGGAGTAGAGTGTTTTAAGATATCATCTAATTCTTTATAAAATTTTATAGTGCCTATTCTTTTCACAACAGCCGACTTTCTATTTTTTTATTCAACCAATTAATTACGGTTAAACTAACTCCCTCATCGTTGGGAAAATAATTTTGTTTAAAGACTTTCATTACTTCTTCAATTTTATCAAACTCATTTTCACTTTCGTAGTAAAAGTATCTCGCGTTAATATCATAACTGTTCCCAGGCCCTAGTGCGGCATATGGAACTACGGCATAATCCGGAAACTTAAATTCGGTTATGTTAATTACTGTTTTCAACGTGTCAATAAATTTTTTACAGAGTGACGAATCGGCTTGGAATATATTGCAAGTATATGCAAAAGAGTTTTTGGGGTGACGCCAGTAGAAATTAATCAGAGGTTTTGTGTCGGCAGTTTCTTTTCCATCCAGGATTATTAGCGAGTCGTTAATGAGCAAATTATAACTATCGGAAAAATTATTATTGTTATTGATTTTTAATTCGTAGATACCTGATAAATTACCGAGTTTAATCGATCCTGCTGCCGGACCAAATGCCGTCAAGCATATATTCGGCTCTTCAATACCCGGGATTTCTAATGTAATGATTCTGTTTTTAATTTGGTAGTTTGTTATTATTTCATAATTCATACATGGGTACTTTTTTTCAGTTTTAAGTTGAAGATAAATTTGAGGTTGCGAGGGTTTTTCGTAATTAGGATAAGATTCAATAATCCGGAAATCAATTTTACTATCAAGCGGATTAATGGTATAATTGTTATTTTCAAGAACTTCGCAACTTGAAAGAAGGAAAATTGAAATTATTAAAATAAACCAAGTATATTTTTTAATGTCCCGCATTTTTCCATGTATTTCGGTTTAATACATTTTTATTCTAAATTAAAATAAAATAATTTTAATGTCAATCCATTTTTTATTGGATAAATCTAACAAGTAAAAATTTACTTTAGTTAATATTATCTGAATGTTGAGAGAGTCTTTCCAGAAAGTGATTAAAATAATATCAATAAAAAAGCCATGTACTCTAACTTAAAACTAAGTAAAAATACATGGCACAAATTTATTTTTTAAGAGAAGTAAGTCTAATCAATTTGTCTATCAACAGTATTATCAATATCCATACTCCTAAATTTTTCTACTAACCGTTGCGGTTCGTGAATAAGTGTTGGTAAACACTGTGTGCAAATCCATGTCGGTTGTTGTGCAAATGTAATTGCTACTAACGGAACAATGGTTTCATCTCTATTGCAGCTAATACAAACATTTAATTTATCTTCGTTTTTCATAAACCCCTCGTTTATTTATAGTTTAGTTTTTCAGTTGGTAAGCACCGTTTAACAGTTTTTGTTCATTAAGCTGTGCTGCCATTAATTGCATTCCTATCGGCAGCCCGTTTCTATTAAGACCTATGGGAACATTAAGTGCAGGAATACCGGCTAAATTTGCAATATTATTGAACTTATTGACTTGTTATACGGTCTTGATATGTTACAATTTTTAATTACTTTGCAAAATATTACTAGATAAATTTTAGAATATAAAAGATAACATTTTTATAAGTTGATATTTTTTTCTTAAATATTAATAAAAAACGTCCTATACTTAATATCATAGTTTATAAATTATGATATTTATGTATTTCTAATCAGTAAGGGAGATAAAAATGTTTTTATCAAAATTAATTATTTTAGTACTTATTATAACATTATTCCAAAATTGCAATGAGAATTTAGTTGCTCCGATTCGTAAAAAATCAACTTCGCATTTTCTCTTACCTGTTAAAAAAGGATACTATTGGGAATACAAACGATTAACGCCTAATATTGGCAGTGTCGATACAGCACTTATTTATAAAAACTTTTCTTCGTTTGGAATTTCATCAAATTATAATACCCCTTCAAGATATTTTAGATGGGAAGTTGTTGACAGTATTGATATTTATTTAAATGGTATTATATATCCTTCTTTCGTATTTGATTTTTATTTTTATGATCAAAACAAATATTCTAATTATAATAAACCATATTGGTTCGGGGAAGATGGAATTTATCATATGGGGATATTTGAAAAGGGAATAGATACTGTTTTTAGTAAAGGGTTGTATATTCCCGCATCTATCCCGTTAAACAGACCTTGGAATGGAAGTGCTGTATTGAGATATGACGGTAAACTTACCTCGAAGAATGTAAGAGAAAGAAAATGTATCTCAAAAAGTGAAATAATTGAAACGCTAATCGGTAAATATAATTGTTATGTTATTTACACAAGGGAAGATGAAGCAGATGATTATACATTATATATTGATTCATACGAATACTTTACACCTAATATAGGTTTGGTGTGTAAAGTTGAGATTGAAATAGACCCTGGAGGTGAGATCCCGGGATATCATGGGTGGTGGCGAATTAGGTATATATACATGATGTTTAATTATTCAATAAATTAAAGGAGTTATTATGTTAAAAACATTTGTTTTATTTCTAATTTTATTTTTTCGTGTAAATATTTCTTTCGCTCAATAAATAGTAGACTTATTAGTCGCTTATACACCTTCTGTAATAAGCTATACTGGCAGTGATGCTGAAACAATTTCAATCATTAAAAAAGCAGTAAACGATGCAAATCTATCATTTACATCAAGCGGAATTAGCTTGCAGTATAATTTAGTAAAAATTGTCAAATTAACTTATTATGAAGGCACACACACAGCAGAATATATCTGGGCGGACTTTGCTACAAATTCAACAATTGCAAATCTAAGAAATGAGTTTAATGCAGACCTTTGCTTTTTGGTATTTAATAGTTCATCCTACACCGGATATGCAAAAATTCCTCCAAATGATGATCCCAACTCTTCAACTTCAAATATTGGTTTTGCAGTTGGGAATATATCAAAAGTAAAAAAGATTTTTACATTAGCACACGAAACAGGACATAATTTTGGTGCTCATCATGATGTGGATCATGACCCTGGAGCTTACTATAATAATGGGTATATTGCCCCCAAAAATGCTTGGGGGACGATAATGTCTTATGTTGTTGATCCTGAAAACAAAAGATTAAACATCTGGTCTAACCCAAATAAAAATCACAATGGTATTCCAACAGGAAACACTAATGCAAATAATGATCAATGGTTGAATGAGCAAAAGCAGGATATTGCAAATTATAGAAAACCTTTATTACCTGGTATATTAACTTATAGTCAAATACTTGTAGGAAGGACATACCAATTAACTGGTAATGTTTATATTCCGTCAAGTAAGTATCTGAAAATAACATCTTCAGCAAAACTCAACCTTACTGATTATTATGTGAAATCTACGGGAGGTACTATAATAGTTGAAAATGGAGTTACCAATTACTTTGTTAAGTTAAAATCCGGGAGTACAATAAAAGCACTCTACACAACAGTTTAACAAGCAGTTAATAACGCATATTCTAATTACGATATAGAACTTTTGTCAAATACTACTTATAATGGTAATGTTAGTATTTCAAATAAATACAATATTGATATAATTGGTCAAGGTTACAATAGTTCGTATATAAATGGAAATGTCTCTATCAATAATTCAGATTATTGTGATCTCAGCTATATAAAAACAAAAGAGATAAGCACAAATAATTCTTGGATTTCTTTGTATTCATTAAAAGCAGATAGATTTTCAATATACGGCGATGAAGTACAAATAAATTATTGCAGATTCAGCAGCGGACAAGCACCAAATCAGATAACAAATTGCGATGGAACAATAGGTTTTAGCAATATTACTGATTGTATGATAGGAGTTTATTTGGTTAGTAATTCTGCATATAATATAGGGAATAATTATTTTTGTCAAAATGAATCCGATATATATGCTTTTTCCGGTTCAGTTGCCTACGCAAAATACAATACCTATAGTTATAATCCATATCAGAGTTGCTTCGGGAATGTAATAATATCCGGTACTACAAATACTTGTGGATTATATAAGTTAGCAAAAAGGAATTTATTTAATGGTTTGCAAATTGATAAAGGGGACCTTTCTAAACAAGAATTTTCATCTGTGGATCAACAATATTTAGATTTACTTCAAGATATTAACAATGAAAAAGTATCAATTGGAACTTTTAGTATTAAAGAATATGAAAATGACTATGATGCGATAATTTATCTGTACAAAGATTTCTTAGCTAAGTACCCTAAAGCTGAAGAAGCATCAACTGCTGTATTTAGAACTGTTCATTGCTACCAACAAAAAGATGATTATAAAGGTTATTATGATTTTATCCAAAGTTTATTAACTGATAAAAAGTATGATATTATTAAACCTAATGTTGAAAGACATTTAGTTAATAATTTTATTCACATGAAAGAATACAATGAAGCTGTCGAGTCTGCTGATAAAGTGATTTCTTATAGTAAAAATGATGAAAATTTATATTGCGAGTTACTTTATGAAAAAGGATTAATCTACAAATACCAACTTAAGAATAAAGATAAAGCTGGAGAAATGTTTTTAAAAATTCTGAAGGAATATCCGAATAATAAAATAATAAACTATGCCGAATTTGAATTAAATAAATTTGATATTAAAGTGGGAAAAGAATCACAAAATGAACGGAAATTAGCTCGTGCCAGTATTGGGTTTACTTGTGAAAGTTATCCAAATCCCTTTAATCCAAGTACCACAATTAGCTATTTTTTACCATCCGAATCGAATGTAAAATTAATCATTTATGATATTATGGGAAGAAGAATAAACTCATTGATAACTGACACCCAAATAGGTGGACGTTATAAAATAGTTTGGGATGGTACAAACTATAATGGAGTTAAAGTATCTAGTGGAATTTATATTTATAGGTTTGAAGCTATGTTACTATCAAACAACAAGCCTTTTGTAAAATCTGCAAAGTTAATGTTAGTTAAATAGTATAAAATGCCATGTACTTTGTCTAAAGAAAACTAAGTAAAAGTGCATGGCATTCATTTATTTTTTAAGAGAAGTAAGTCTAATCTATCTGTCTATCGACCGGATTATCAATATCCATACTCTTAAATTTCTCAACCAAATGTTGCGGTTCGTGAATAAGTGTCGGTAAGCACTGTGTGCAAATCCACGTTGGTTGTTGTGCAAAAGTAATTGCAACCAAAGGAATAATACTTTCGTCTCTATTACAGCTTATGCAAACTTTAAATTTATTTTCGCTTTCCATTTTTCTTCCCAAATTTAATTTTTGTTTTGTTTATTAATTTGATATGCTGTTTCTAATAAAACTTGTTCATTTAGTTGAGCTGACATTAGTTGCATTCCTATTGGCAGCCCATTTTTATCGAAACCAATTGGGATGCTCAGTGCAGGGATGCCTGTTAAATTTGCAGAGGTTGTAT
>BDSW01000286.1 GCA_002898175.1 bacterium BMS3Abin04 | reverse complement strand
ATGATAGTGAGTAAAGTAAAATCAAAATAGATGCAAGTAACTTTTTCTAAAAATTATAAAACTCGTTTTTACTAATCATAGGATAATGTTTCTGGTTTAATGTCCATAATTTCAATGAAAAATTTATTGATGTTGCTGCTATAAGCGAATCGGCAATTTCAACATTATGACTTTTTGAATATTTGTTTAAATATTCCCCTGCTAATTTTCCGGTAGTATGAGTAATATCAACAGTATCAATTAAACTAAAAAATGCATTTATGATTTTTTCCTCTTTTGGTCTTGCCCCGGCATAAATCTCAGCAATAGATATTGGAGTTACGTAGATGTTACTTTAAATTATTAATTTGTGAATTGCGGATACAATGCTTTCTTTTCCCCTAAGAAACCGGATTATTACATCACTATCTAAAAGAACGCCGCTATTTTCTACAAAAGTCTTTTGTCCTTTTGCTCTTTCTTAAATTGCGTAAGTATTTGTCGGTATCAAAATCTCTATCACTCCAAATTCCCGCAGCATTTTCGATGTAAATAACCTTTTTGTCTTTAGTTAGATATTTCTCTCTTAAAGCTTCCCTAATAAGCATAGAGATTTTTTTCTTACGTAATTTACTCTCTATTCTAAGAATATCAATTAGTTCTTCATCTAAATATATTTGTGTTCTTTTCATAATTTATCCCCTTAATGATGTACTATTATATATTATTATGTTAAATTATTCGAAGTAAGAATGGAATAAAAATGTAGTTCAGATTAAGTAAAAAACTTGGTCAGATTTTCCAATTCTTCGGTGCAATAACAACCACAAATTCACCTTTTACCGTTTTTGATGGTAAGTCGTTAAGAATTTGCTGTGGGAAACCTCTCCATGCTTCCTCGAATTTCTTTGTCAATTCTCTGTGGACAACAATAAACCGGTCAGACATATATTCATTCAATTCGTTCAGCAATTTTTCTATTCTATAAACGGATTCATACAAAACAATTGTTCTGACTTCTAAGGCAAGTTCCTTAAGCTTTTTTTGCCTTCCTTTTTTTTGCGGAAGAAATCCTTCGAATACAAATGAATCGGTTGGTAACCCGGAAATGCTTAATGCTAAAATAGCTGCATTTGCGCCGGGAACTCCAAGTACTTCAATATTATTTTTAATTGCTTCATTTACTAATCTAATTCCGGGATCAGAAATTGTCGGAGTGCCGGCATCGGAAACAAGCGCACAGGTTACCCCTTTTAACAATCTTTCAATAACCGTTTGTATTTTTCTTGTTTCACTTTTTGCATTAAAGGAAACAAGTTCGTTCCTAATTTTGTAATTGTTCAGCAATTTAGAGGTTACTCTTGTATCCTCGCAAAGAATGAAATCGACTTGTTTAAGTGTTTCAACTGCTCTGAAAGAGATATCATCTAAATTACCTATCGGTGTGGCAACGACGTAAAGTTTACCTTTCACAATTTCTCACTAATAATAGAAATAAAACCGGAACGACTCCATCCGGAGCCGCTCGGTGCAAGTAGTGTAACAATTTATGGTTTATGAACATGTAAATATAACGTATTTTGGAATTTATAAGAAGTATAAAAATAACTTTGAAATCGTAATAAAGAGTAAAAGATCAAGCAAAGGAAATTGTTGTGTAATAAGGCAAGAAGTTAAAAGCGAGAAGCGAGGATGGAAAAAAATAGTAATTAGATATTTTAAAAGACAAAATTATTTTCAACTTTTTCGTCTTAAAAAAGTTAATACAGCATCACGTTTTAGCGGTTTTTTACGGATAGAAAATTGAAGATCTAATCAGAGTCGAATAAAGAATTTTGAGTTTAGTTGTACCGCAAGCAATCATGTCAGCGAAATGAAAGATTGTGCCGCAGACAATCCTGTCTGCGAACAGAAAGACTGTACCTCAATCAAACCTGAAATTGTTGCAGAAATCCATTTTATGGACTATCATTCCGGTTCGCGTTGTTTGCAAGATCAGCCTGTCCCTTCGTGGAATTTATATATTTTGTCTAAAAACTAAACATCGAGATGCCGGCATTCAAAAAACGAAGCCGGCATGACAACATTTTTAGTTTTGCCACAGACAGGATTGTCTGTGATACGAAAAACCGTACTGCAGACAATCCTGTCTGCGAAAAGAAAGACTGTGCTACAGCCAATCCTACGGATAATAAACCTGTTAACCTGCTGTTTTTTTTCTGACTTCTGAATTCTGATCCGTCAAAAGCCGGATTAAAATTTCTGTTTTTCTCAATTCTCAGTACCTATATTTAGGTATTTAAATTACCTATTAATAGGTATTGACATTCTAATATTTTTATTTTAATTATCTAATTCTTAAGAATATTATTATTTTTTGAAACGAACATGCGGGCAAAGCACTGCTTATGACTGTTTGTGATAGAGAATACTCTTTTTTTTATAAAATAAAGCGAAATTGGACTACTTATATTAAAATATAAATAAAATATAAAATTGAACATGAAAACTAAACTTTTTACCTCAGCTATTCTTCTACTATCTATTTATTCCCTAACTTTTTCACAAGAGCTCAATGGACCTACTTCTTGGGATGTTTATGGAAATGTTTTTTCTCAGCCGAATATTCAAATGA
>BDSW01000285.1 GCA_002898175.1 bacterium BMS3Abin04 | reverse complement strand
AACCAGCTGAATTCTTTAGATTGCGAAAACGGATAAAAATTAGACACCCAATCGTTATAAGACCAGCCGGCTGTACCGACATAAAGTTTTGGAGTTTTCATAAATGATTAGTAGAACGCAGACCCGCCTCGGCGGACAAGTTTGTTATGAGTAATTATGATTCACACGGATTGTTAAATGATTATTTCAAATTTACCATTTTTAATTTCTACTACAGGTTTAAACGGTTCTTTACTTTCCTCCGACCATGCTTCAATATTAAACTTACCTTTGATTATTAATCTATTCTCTACAAAAGAAATTTCCGTAAGACCCATACTTAAATTGAATGAAGCTATTTTCCATCGATATCCCTTCTCTGAATATCTGATATTTGATTTATTGGTATTCCTATCAAGGCTCAGCAATAAAATGTTACCATATTGCTGTTTACTCATACGATTTCTCATCTCGAATAGAAAGGATTTTGAAACATCTATTGATCTCTCATTCGTTGATAAATCTTTTAACGACAGTTGGATATTAATTAGTTGGTGAATATTTTCCTTATTTAACTCAGCACGAGCGTTAATAATTATATTATTCTCTTTTCTTAAACTAACTATATTAAACGGCAGCTCAATTTTTTTCTTATTAAATACTAACGATATCTTCCCTTTGTAATTCTCCTGTGCATAAACCATTGAGCATAGTAAAATTAAAACTATTAGCAAACACTTTTTCATACAATACCTCATTTTAAAACTTTAAATTTTATTTGAAGCTTTTCATCAACAAATTGTTCGAAATCGGAATAACCGTAAATATCGTAACGTTCACCTTTGCGGGTAAAATTGGCACTCCAATTTTCTTTCGGTAAAACGACTTCGGCAAAAGCTAAATCTTTTGAAACCGTAATCCGTTTTTTAATCGGCGTCCAGCGCGGAATTCCATCGTTTAAATTTAATTTGGAATAATTTAGAAACAAATCGCAAGTAAGCGAATCATCCGTCATGCTTATCGGGACAATCACAATGTTATAAGTAGATTGAAAAATTTTCTTTCTAGTTTTGTATTTGGAATACCGTTTTGCTTTTTCTGTATTATATAAAACAAATGGGAATAGCAGTCTGCCGTAATAAACTTTCCGGGGCAGTTTAACAACTTCGCCATCGTCTTTATTTATTAGCGTTTTAGCTGCCGGCAGATTCTCCTCTTGGTATTTTGCAAGGAAATTAAATTTATCCATCTTATCTGTGCAGATAAGCCCGATGTCAAACGAAAAATTGATGTTGTGTATTTTGGATTCCTCAGCGGATTTTTTAATTGCTTCAAAAAGCCTATCGTTATTTTTAATTGTATAACCCTTGTCTTTGCCTTTCCAAAACTTTACAATAAATTTATGTTTATCAAATAATTTGTTAAATATCTTGAGTTCGGAATTCATGTTATATTTCACACGTAGCCATTTATAAAACAATTGAACATGCGGGGTAAAATTCAATTCACTTTCTCTGTTATTCCAATAATTAAACACGGCATATTTTACAAGCAAATTCAGCGTATCTGATTTTTCATCAACAATAATCGGTTTAATTTGAAATGAAAGAACTTTAGCGGGTGCAAGACCGTTAGTCATTGAGGCAAGATTTGTAATTGGGAAATTATTTTTTATCCATTTTTTACTAAGCGTTTCAACAAATCCCCCGAAAATATTTGCATCTAGAAAACTGAATCCGCCTTTCCGCAAAGCAGCGTTTGGCGTATAAATATTTTCGAATCGCGGCTGCAAGTAATATCCTTCTATTGCTTTGTCCGGCGCGCCGGAATAATTTAGAATAACCGATTGAGTATCAGGTGATTCAATCACCATCCTCATATTTAATTGATAGTTCTTGCCTTGAGCAAAACTTAAAATTGAAACAAATAAAAGTGCAATAAAAATTGGAATCATCCTTTTCATTTTAATTCCCAATAATTTGCTGACCGAGAAAATCATTTTTTGTAATTGTATAAACCGGAATATTTGCCGCGTAAACATTTCTGTTTCGGAATATCTGTCCTCCCGGCTTCCTGGATCGTTTTTTCTTTATATTCAATTTTTTCTTATGTATAACCGGCTTGTGTAACGCAGGCAGCTGTTTTACATTTACTTCTTCAATTTCAGCAGAAAGATTATTATTTAATTTGGCCAATTCACCTTTTTCGTTTAAGGCAGTAATGTATTCCCTTTGTAAAGCAATATATTTCGTTTGGAGTTCCTGATATTTTTCCGGTTCAATACTATTATTAAAAAAGATTGACAGAAGTAAAAAAGCTAACACAATTGCCGCAGCTGCAGAAAAATAAAACAGAGATTTGTATTTCTTCCTATGATCTCCTTTTCCTAAAACAGCACCTATAATTTTAGAATCATCGGATTCAACATCCATGTCGGTATAAAAAGATTTTGTCTTATTTTTTATTTCCATATAATCGGCAAGTACTCTGCGGGCTTCTTCGCTCTCGGATAAAAAACGAAAAAGTTCTTGCTGCTCGTTTACCGGTAGTTCATTATCAACAAACTGACTTATTTTAATTTCGTAATCTTTCATTTATTTTTAATCCTTAAGTAATTTTCGTAAATGCTGCCGTGCACGGAATATTTTAATTTTTACATTTTCTAATGACTGCTCGGTTACTTCAGCTATTTCTTTATATGAATAACATTCATATTCCCGTAAATAGATTAACTCGTTATGTTCGGTACTCAATTGCAGCAAAGCATCCTTGATTGTTATGTGTGTATCGTAATCTGTTTCATAGTTTTTGTTCCAAATATCATCTTTAATTCTTTCATGATTAAAACTTTTACTTTTGATTTTGTTATAACAATAATTTCTGGTTAAAACAAGAAGCCAAGTTTTATAACTGCAATTGCCTTTAAAAGAACTTTCATTTTGAGCATATTTAACAAACACCTCTTGTACGGCATCTTTCGCGTCGTCTTTATTTTTCAAAATACTGAATGAATACTTAAAAATATCTTTCGAGTATTTTTCATAAAGTTCGGGCAGAGTAAGTGTTTTATTTTTCTCTTTCGGAATTTGTAAGCTCATTGATTTTACTAAATAGACAAATCAATTGGAGAAAAGTTACAGAGTTTGCAAACAATAATTTGATGCAAAATCATAAGATTTCTGCCTTGATATGTTATAGCATATTTGCTATATTCATTTTATGAAATTTGAAGTAGAATTTTATAAACATGGAAATAAAAATCCAATTTCTGATTTTATTCTTTCATTAGATGAGAAACTTCAACTGGATACTTTCGCTTTACTTAGAAAATTGGAAGAGAACCCTTTTGTTCTGGGTTCGATGTCTAAGAAAATAAAAGGAGTAAAAAATCTGTTTGAATTACGAATTAAAGGACAATATATCATTGTTAGACTTTTTTATTGTTATAAAAGAAACAGAATAATAATTGTTCTACATGGATTTGTAAAAAAATCTCAAAAGACGCCTAAGAAAGAATTAGATATTGCAATAAAAAGAAAAAGGGAGATTGAAAATGAATGATTTAGATAAATTAGAAAAAAAATTACGCAAACAAATAAAAGATTTCGATAAAAAATACTCCGCCGCAAGAATACGGTTAGAATTTGCTATTCAAATTGCAAAAGAACGGGAAAAAGCCGGACTTTCTCAAAAGGAACTTGCGGTGAAACTTAAAACTACTCAATCTGTAATATCACGTATTGAAAATGGCAAACAAAATATTTCTCTGGATATGCTTCAGAGAATTGCAAACGCATTAGGGAAGCAATCTGTTCACGTTTCTTTTGTGTAAAAATTCGGCACCAATCGTTATAAGACCAGCTGGCTGTACCGATGTAAAGTTTTGGAGTTTTCATAAAAGATTAATAGAACGCAGATTTGTTATGAGCAATATTGTAATAGCATAATTATTATATAGTATAATCGCTATCAAATAAAAATGATTGTAAATCCTCTGCAGCTAAATCAAGCACTTCCGAAGTAACTCTATCAATTTCACTCATTACTGTATCGCTAGTTAAATCAGTATCGGTTTTACCGAGACTAAAAATTGCTTCTTTAACTATAATATCAATATATCTTTGGAATAAATATTCGCGCCACCTTATAGAGTCAGGACCTTTTTTTTCTAAAATCATATTTGCAATTTTTTTCGATGTATTAATCCAATAAATACCATTTTCAAAGTCAATTGGACGCTGATGAATAGCTGGATGACGCTCAGAAAGTTCATAAGGCACTTCCTCAGAAGAAAACGGATCTGAATGCATTCCCGATATTCTTACTTCAGGGAAAGCATTCGCTTTTTTCTTTTTGTTATTGCCCTCACTGCCTATCTTTTTTTTCGCATCCGCTTTTTTCTTTCGCTTTTTGTTAGGGTCAATATTCCACGACTCTTTATCACTTCCTCCAATACCTAAATTCCCACCAAGCCCTGCTAGTCGTTCTCTAACTAATTTTTGCAGAAACCTATTCTTCCATCGATTTAATAATTCGTTTAATTCGGAAGTTTTTTTTAAATTAATTTTTTTCTTTTCTTTTTTTGCTTTTTCATCCATCTTTTCGCACAAATCCTCAATGCATTCTTTAACCCAATTTAATAGAGCATTTGTCTTTGCAGCTGAGGTGAACTCATTCCTATCGTTCGTTACATATCCTTGATCTTCCATCACTTGTGCCTGACACTCACCGTAAATAAACTCACTATAAACATAAGTCCTAAAATGACCAATTCTTCCAATTTCATAGTTCGCTATAACACCAACATCACTAAGAAAATCTATACTGTTCATTCCTCTATATTTACTTCCTTTCAATGGTTCTTCTGACGTAAATAATTTTAGTCTAATCTGATCATTATCATACATTTTAATATTTTCATTCTCAAACTCTAAGCTTCTAGGACAAACATATTCAAATGGTCCATCAAACCCTTTCTTCGGTGACAATATTGGAATTGCCAGTCTTTTAGCCTTTGAATTTTGACCAATTATCAAATAAACTTTTTTATGTTGTATAATCCTTCTTGCTTGGGGATGTATTATTAACTTATTAATCAATTCTTTTAAGTAATTAGTTTTATGTACACTTTTATGCTGAACTCCTCTAACAATAGTGAACCTTTTTTTGTTAAAAAAAATGTCTTTTAGCTGTTTAAATAAATTAAAATTTTCCTTTAACCCTGATATTTCTAATGCACTTTCTATATTGATTTCAATATTATTCATATTTGTATCGAAGCCATATTCTTTATCTTCATTAAAACCAAACGAATTTAATTTTTTATTTCTATAAGTAATGAGTCTAGAAGTTTTAAACATTTCTCTCATGTAAAATTTTCCTCCATTACCGTGACCTCCTAGAGTTTTAATATTCCCTCTCTTGTCCTTACTAATTTTCTTTGCAGCAGTTGGGTCAAACCATCTTTTAAAAGCTGCATCAATTTTTTGTCT
>BDSW01000284.1 GCA_002898175.1 bacterium BMS3Abin04 | reverse complement strand
CAACCAATATTTGCATTCACTTGCACCATATTCAATATGAATATGAGGAGGCTCATTTCCTTCATCCGAGTAAAAATGAAACCTAAAACTTCCAATTCTTAATACAGTTGGCATAATTTATATAATTTTTTTGTAAGAAATATAGTATTCAAAACAAAATTTCATTAATTGCAATCGTGTTGTAAACCTATTTTCTTTCAATTCTTTAAGAACCACGGCTAAATCAATATCATTATTATCATTAGCTTTTCTTTGTGCATAAGAACAGAATAAAATAAATTTTTGAGTAGGTAACCCGGCTTTTAATAATAATTTGGTATATTTTTTAATTACCTTTTTTTCTCTATCTGATTTTCCAGACCAATAAAGCAAATTTTCTTCAAGCTCTTAATCAACGGTTATTTTTGTAATTACTTTTCTCATTTTAATATTTTGAATAATACTAATTGGTTATCCGTTCGTATCAATTTATTCTGTGTCATATCTGCGCAATCTGTGGTTTTCTTTTTTACCACTGATTCGCTCAGATTCAGGCACAGATTCTCACAAATATTTTTTTATTTAGAAATTCTCCGCCGTGGCGGACTGTGTTAATCTGTGGTTTATCTTTTAACCGCAAATGAGTTATTATTTCCTTCTTGCTTTTCCAAAGAGATGACATTGGTAAACAGGTTTCGTTCGTAGTTCTTGGTTTTCTTAATTCGTATTTCCGACTTCTAATCTGTCAACAACCATTTCCAAAACGGAATTATTTTAACTTTCTTTTTATCTATCTTTAATTCTTCTTTGTGTAAGTTTGTTATTTAAAAAGATTTCTTTAATATTGAAATGGTTCATCCCTTCTAAAAGACTATTTAATTCTCTTTCTTTTGTCATTTACCTTAAATTCTGCACTAAACTGTCTTTTTTGCTTTCTCATTTTTACTCCTGAAGTTATTTTTGTAAATATATCTTTTTTCTTCAAAAGTAACTTTCCATCTTAAGCATTATATTAACTTTATGCTAAAACGGTACAAACATGATAAATTTTCATAATAAAAACAGAGCTAATTTATTGTTTTTTTTAAACAATTACATGAAATAGTTTAAGTAAATATTCAAGAGTATCAAGATTCACGTGGCAACTGTAAATCAGTTTTAATATAGAAAAAGAGTTTGTTCCCTATAATATTAACGTATCTACGTTTATACTTTTCCGCGTCTTCACTAACCACTTACCAGTCGCCATTTACGTTACTGCATCTCCCCTCTCCGGGGGTTTGTTTTGTTATTTAGCTTTGTCCTTAGCTTCTCTTCATTTGTAATCAGTATATTATTCTGATAAATATATTGTATAATTATTTAATTTTTAAAGTAGATAACGTTCGGGTAAAATATTATTAAAATTAAAGCTTACAGTATTCCTTTACAATAATTAAGAATTTATTAAAATCATTTAATCTGTTATTAACAATATCTTCCAAGATTTTCGGTTCGAGCGATAAGTATTCGTGACTAAGACGATTTCTAAAACCCACCATTTTATTTAATAAATCTTTTTCGCCAATTGTAATGATGTTATTACGTGCTAAAATTTCTCCCAGATCGCTGTAAAATTCCCAACTTTCATTAAAATCCGAAGATACTATATGAGCGAGCATATCTAACAGATTTTGCAGTAAGAGATATAAACCTCTTTCCAGTATCCAGAGTAAATCTCTATCTGTTTTAATGTCTTCAACCGTTACACCGCTATGTTTTCTTAAATTTTCGAGATCCGAAATGTAACTTTGTAAATGTTTTTCTATTAATTCGCGGTCAGGCATTATTAATTTTTCTCACAAGATATTTTCTTTTAATTTTTCTAATGTTTTCCGCATCAATATAAAGCTTGCGGATATAATTTTCAAAAGAAATTCTGAATTTTTCATCCTTGCTGAAAAGAAGCATTCCTTTATTTACTATTCTATGTTGAATTGTTATACCGGCATTATTGATAACAATAAAATCAATTTTTGATCTTACTAATTTTGTTAAATCGCTAATTAATTCACTCTCATAACCATATGGATATTTCTTTAGATCGTTTTTATTAAAATCATTCTTTAAATAAACTGCAATATCTATATCATGAAATTTATTTTTGTGAACAAACGACCCAAAAATATAAGCAATTAAAATTTCATCTTTTTTAATCAGATATTCTGTAATTATTTTTTTTATTTCTTGTTTTTCCATTTTATCTAAAACACTTAATGCTAACAATTTCTATAAATGACTCGCCAATGCGTTTAATTTTTGTGTAATTTTTTGAGAAATTTCCGCAGATTGCTAATTTGCGTTATACCATTCGCATATTCGCGGCAAAAATCTAAGCCGCTGATTCGCTAATTAATAATAAGTTCTATATGCAGTCTTAACTTCAGCTTTAGCCTTTTTGTCACAATTGATAATTTCTTGATCAACAATACGGTTTCTCGTCATTTATCTCGCTTCGCTCGATGGCATTCATTGAAAAAAGTATTATATTAACCCAAAAAGTTCATTAGAAATTAGTTATTCACGACAAAAGGCCAACTCATATAGTCAGAGGCACTCCATAACCCCATAAACCATTGCCGTCGTTTCATTCCCAGAGATAGTTTTAGTATTCTCCG
>BDSW01000283.1 GCA_002898175.1 bacterium BMS3Abin04 | reverse complement strand
CGGTTTCCCGACCGAAACAAAAGAAGACCATGAAATGACTCTTGAGGTAATGAGAAAAGTTCGTTATGACGGAGCTTATATGTTTAAGTATTCTCCAAGAGAAAATACAAAAGCATATAAAATGGAAGACGATGTAACTGAAGAGGAAAAAGCAAGAAGATTAAGTAAAATAATTGATCTGCAGCAGAAGATATCTTACAAAGTTAACCAAGAAGTAATTGGGAATGAAGAAATAGTTCTGGTTGAAGGTAACAGCAGAAAATCGAATGAGTTTTTAGCGGGCAGAACAGATACGAATAAAGTTGTAATATTTCCAAAGACCGAAAATGTTCGAAAGGGAGATTATGTTAAAGTGAAAATTTCGCGTGCAACTTCGGCAACACTTTTTGCAGACGATTCAAGCAAAATTGAGATTAGTAAAGCTGAAAAGCAAATACATCAAACAGCTTGAATAGAACTCAAATAAATCTTATAGTTTTCCCTATTGCTGAATAAATATTAAACTCGGATTATAAATGAAATTGGTTTATTTAATAGTATTTCTAATTTCCATCGGTCATATGCAGGCTCAGCATGTAGATATTGTTCCATATCTGAAAGCAATAGAAAGCGGTAATATCCAGAAAGCAAAAACCGGCTTAAGGATGTTGAAAACTTCAAGTTCCGATAACCCCGATGTGATATTTCTGGATGCCGTATTAACCGAAGATGGTTCAGCGGCACTTAAAAAATATAGTAAAGTATATACCGATTACCCAAAAAGTAAATTTGCCGATGCAGCTTTATACAGAATATTTTCCTATTATTTTGCGTTGGGACTTTATAAAAAAGCCGAGACGAATTTAACAAAACTAAAAACGGAATATCCGGAATCTCATTATATAAAAACAGCGGACAGACATTTACCGGATGAAATTAACAGTACGACTATTCCTATAGTAAAAACTAATCATGCAAAGAAGAAAGATAAGCATACGGAGTTATATACAGTTCAAGCGGGTGCATTTATTAATATGGATAATGCTAATAGATTAGCAAATAGTTTTAGTAAGTCTGGTTTGGATGCTTCAATCTCATCTAAGGATGTTGGAGGAACAACCTTAAATATTGTAACGGTTGGAAAGTTTTCAGATAGGTCGGATGCCGAGGAATTACTTAAAGTTCTCAAAAAGAACTATAGATTAAACGGTCGAATTAAAAAAGTAAAATAAAAATGCAGCTCACTTTTGTAGGAACCGGTTCCGGTAAAACAAGTTTAAAACGATTTCACTCCTCAATTCTAATTAGTTCTGGGAACCATAATTTATTGATTGATGCGGGAGACGGGACATCCAAAGCGTTACTTAAGCTGGGTATAGATTACAAAGGCATTGATACAATTTTGTTTTCACATTATCACGCTGATCATTTCGGGGGAATTGCTTCTCTTTTTACACAGATGAAAATAGCCGGAAGAACGAAAGCATTAACTTTTGTTACTCATAAACTGCTGATTAATGCATTAAAAAACTTTATCGATTCGACATATATGTTTTTTGAAATTGCCGGTTTTGATGTAAAAATTATCGGATTTGAGTTTAACGAATCATATCAAATTTCAGAAAGCATAAAATTTATTCCACGACAAAATCACCATATCCGGCAAAAAGATAAAGTAATAAATAAAAATATACCATTCATTTCGTCCGGTTTTTATTTTGAAGTGGAAGATATGAACTTTGTTTACACTTCCGATGTAGGGAATGCAGACGATTTGCTCCTATTCAAAGAAAAAAAGATTGATTTCCTTATTACCGAAACGACTCATATTTCCACAGATGATATTTTAGGAGCTTACCAAATTTTGAAACCGGATAAGGTTTATCTAACTCACATTGATGATGAAGATGAAAACAAACTGCTAATTTGGCTCCAAAATCTAGACGAAGTTGAACGGGGAAAATTTATTTTAGCTGAGGATGGTTTAACGATAACCGCATTCTAAACTGTTATTAAAAATTGCATATGTAAATCGAAAACCGGCAATCAACAATTGTATTTTAGTATCTGCAAAACAAATTTAATTATAAAATAAACCCTTGCAATTTTAAAAGGTTGTTTATATTATCCTATCAATTCTAATTATGAGTTATTATTTTTCCTTATCTTAATTTTTATACTCTGTGTTATGAAGATAGAACAATTTAAAAGTAATTTCGGAATTGTAAGTAAGTCAAAAAAAATCCGTGACTTGGTTGATATTGCAATGCAAGTAGCACAGTCAGATATTTCCGTGCTTATCTCCGGTGAAAGTGGTGTGGGTAAGGAGGTATTTGCAAGAGCAATTCATAAAGCAAGTAAAAGAGCTGACAAACCATTGGTAAATGTAAACTGTGGAGCAATACCGGAAGGAATTTTGGAAAGTGAATTGTTTGGTCATAAAAAAGGAGCTTTTACCGGCGCTATTGATAATAGAAAAGGATATTTTGAAATTGCAGACGGAGGTACTCTTTTCCTTGATGAAATTGCAGAGATGCCTTTAACAACACAAGTTAAATTGCTTAGAGTTTTAGAAACGGGCGAATTTATGCCGATTGGCAGCGAGAGAGTTAAAAAAGTTGATGTGAGAATAATCGCTGCATCCAATAAAGACCTACAGAATGAAGTCGACGCAAAAAGGTTTAGACATGATCTCTACTTCAGATTGAAAGCTGTAACTTTAACTATTCCTCCGTTAAGAGAACGCCGGGAAGATATTGGCATTTTAGCCGAGCACTTTTTAAAAAATTACTCTCAAAAAAATAATATACCTGAGCCGGAATTAACCAAAGACGCATTGGAAATACTAAATAGTTATTTTTGGCCGGGTAATGTGCGGGAGTTAAAAAATGCAGTCGAAAGCGCTGTGGCTCTTTCAAAAAACGGAATACTAACGGCAGAGACATTCAGACCCCTTCTTTCTGAACCTCCTTTAATTGAAGAAACTAGAAATCTTCCTGTTTATCTTCATAAAACTTTTGAATCTGTTGATAATAAAATGATTTTGGGAGCGCTGATAGAAATAAAAAAGGACTTAAATGAATTGATTAATATCGCACATAAAAATGAAATGGAAGTCTCATCGATTAAACCTCAAGATCAAATGCCTGTTTCGGAAGTAATTCCGCTAGATGAAGTTGAAAAAAAATCAATTGTGAATGCATTAAAGTTTACTAACGGTAATAAACGCAAAGCTGCAAAGCTGCTGAAATTAAGCGAACGTACTTTATATAGGAAAATAAAAGAATATAGAATATGATGAAAATTACAAGTAGTAAAAAACAAATTACAAATAAATTTCAAAAACAAAACATTGAAACAAAAGAGAAGTTTAATATTTTGAATTTTAAATATCGGGAGTTATTTGAAATTTACAGGTTAAAATTCGGCTTTTATTTCTCAACCCGAAAATTTAGAATTTCTCGTTTGGCATCAATTGTTTTACTGCTTCCAATTTTATTATTAACCGGCTGTTCTTATTCTTTTACCGGCGCTTCTGTTCCGCCGCATCTCCATACAATTGCTATTCCAAATGCTGTTGATAGGAGCGGTTCCGGCGAGCCTGCATTGCGAGATGATTTTACGAATGAATTAATCCAGAAATTTATTGATGATAATTCTCTACAAGTTACAAATAAAACCAGCGCCGATGCAATTTTAAATTGTACTATTATTTCTCTACCGGACGCTCCGGTTGTTATTGCCGGTGGCGAAGATGTTACTAAAAGAAGGGTTACAATTAAGGTTAAAGCTGTTTATAAAGATCTTGTTAAAAGAAAAACTGTTTGGGATAAAACATTCTCGAACTATGGAGATTATGAAAATAAGGATGATATTACCTCAGCCCGCCAAGCTGCAATAAAAACAGCAATAGATAGAGTAACTGAGGATATCTTACTGGGTGTTGTTTCCAATTGGTAGTTTTTCCGAAAATTCAGAACCTGACTTTTTTGTAGAACAGATTAGTAATCTGTTTTATAAAAAAAATGAAGTTGAAAAGTATTTTTTATTAAAAACACTTTATTATTAACCTGGCTTATTCCTATTAGGATTAATTCAAGCAGCATATTTGATGCTGCCGTGCTCGAAATATTTAACAACTCTGTGAGGTTTACTTTACAAAAGTCTCATATGTGATTGGACATTATTTTTAAGTTGCTCATCATTTTGGGGTATTTCCTTTTGCGACAAAGCATATTTTAGGTCACAATTTAGATATTCATCAGGATTTCTTTCGGGCGAATATGAAGGCAAAAAAACAGAGCTATATTGGATTCATGTTTTTCTACCCGTTGTTTGACTAAATTGCTATGATCTACCTTTAGATTATCAAGAATAAGATAAATCTTTTTGTTTGTATTTCTTATCAGTCTGTTAAGAAATTTTATTAGCATTGCAGAGTTCATAGTTCCCTTATAGGTCATAAACCGAACTTTACCTTGATTAGTAATAGTAGAAATCATATTTAGCGAAAGCTGTTTTCCCATTTGGGTTATTGTTGATGTTTTACCTATAGGCGCATAAGATCTTCCATACCGGCATTGGTTTTTAACCCCTGTTTCATCTCCCCAATGTATTTCTGCATTTTCTTCTTTTGCTTGATTTTTTATTTTCGGATATTCTGTCTCCACCCAGCCATTTACTGCTTTAGAATTTTGTTCATATACTTTTTTTTGTTTTTGTGATGTAAATCCCCATCTTTCAAGGTAAGTTCTCATGGTTCGTATTGCAATTGTTACTCCAAATTCCCTTTTAATCAACTCCACAATTGCTCATCTTTTCCGTAAGGCAAAGGGTAACTTTAATTGATCCGGCATCTTATCAAGTAATGCCAGACCTTTAACCGTTATTTCCGTGTTAATCCTTTTGACATTTAAAATATTATACCTAAATTTAATGACCTAATGTTTATTTCAAATGCACTAAATATCTTTTATTTATATAAAATAAGAAATAAGTAATCTTTTTTACGCTTTTTGAGAAATATATACTTACTATTATTATATGTAATAGTTATTTGTCAAGAAAAGTAACTATATATTTATTGGAACAATAGTTGCGACAAATCCTTTAGTTTTAAATTTATTCATTTTAGATATGGAAATGAACAAAGAATTACCTCTAGAAATATTAGATTCCCTTTCCGAAGGTGTTATTACACTTGATAAAGAATTAAAAATTGCTTTTATAAATTTAGCTGCACAAAGAATAACGGGTTTAAAGAAAAGAGAAATCTCCGGGAAACTATGCAAAGCAGTTTTTCATTGCGAATTTTGCAAGACAGGTTGCCCAATTTGTAGAATGCTGGAAACGGGAAACAGCATTTTTAATTTCGATACAAAAATAATTACAAAAGAAAATGAAGAAATTGATATTAAAATAAATGCCACAATACTTAAGGATGAAAGCACCAAACCTGTTGGCGCTGTAATTTCATTTAAAGACTTATCGAACATGAAAAATTTGAAAAGGATGTTAAACGAAGATTCAGACTTTTCCGGTATTATTGGTAAATCTGAGCAAATGAAAGAAATTTACAAATTAATTATTGAAATTTCCGACTCCGATGCCCCGGTATTAATTCAAGGTGAAACCGGTACCGGTAAAGAGCTTATAGCGAATGCCATTAAAGCTACAAGTAAACGGAAAAGAAATCCGTTTTTAAAAATAAACTGTGCTGTTTTTCCGCAGGACTTGCTTGCAAGTGAATTATTCGGGCATATAAAAGGTGCATTCACAAGTGCAGATAGAAATAGGATGGGAAGATTTGAACTTGCTAATACCGGTACAATATTTTTAGATGAGATTTCTGAAATGCCTATACAAATGCAGACACATCTCTTAAGAATATTACAGGATGGGACTTTTGAAAGAGTAGGTGATTCAATAACCAGGAATACGGATGTTAGAATAATTGCAGCGACAAATCAAGAAATTGAAAAAGCTATTCGGGATAATAAATTAAGAGAAGATTTATTTTTTAGGATAAACGTTGTTCCAATTACTGTCCCTCCATTACGTACAAGGAAAGAAGATATTCCATTACTTGTTAATCATTTTATTAAGAAATTCTCAATAAGTTATAATAAATCTATTGTAGGTATCGACAAGGAAGCACTGAAAATATTAGTCAATTATGATTGGCCCGGTAATATCCGCCAATTAGAAAATGCTATTGAATATGCCTTTGTTCGTTCACATTCAAATCTAAACATTTGTGCATGCTGCCTTCCCACATATTTACGAACTGTAATTGAATGTTATAATTATAAATATTCGGTGCAGCACCGCGAGTATATTTCAACGGGTAAACTATTAAAATTACTGGATGATAACGGATGGAATAGAAGTAAGGTAGCCGATATACTTGGCGTAAACAGAACCACAATCTGGAGAAAGATAAAGGAATTCGGTCTTAATCCATAATAAATCCATTTTTATGCAACACTATTGCAGCACATCGCAACATTTCCATAAGTAATTGTATAATACAAGCTTAGCAAGATACGAAATATTTGCAACGCTTTTGCAACAATCAACACTTCATTTATCTTCCCAAATTCAATGTTTTTTAATGGCAAGATAATTGTATAATTAATATTATTATGAGTGAAATGCTTGCAAACCAATATTTTATTTCCGAAAGATATTCGGAAGCATTTGAAGAATATTCAAAATTACCCCGGGAAAAACAAAACAATATTATCATAAAGGAAAAAATGATAATTAGTGCTGCATTCGATGAAAATTTTGAAGATGCTCTTTCAATGATAAAAGAATTAATAAGAGATCAGTTCGATAAATCTAATAAAATAAAAATCAATACAGAAGCTTACCCTTCTATTGAAGTGATAAACAAGTTTGAAAGTCAAACAAAACAAAAACAAGGATATAAAGATGTAATTAAAATGAAAATTGCCATATTAACTTTTTTTTCAGATCAAGATAAATCACTTGAAATTTTTAAGGAGTTAAAAGGATCAATATATGCAGATATTGTTACTCCTTTTTTCAATTATCATATAAAAAATTCAAAATAATTTAAGGAATTATGTTATGAAAATACTTTTACTATCAATTGTCGGGCTACTAATATCACTACCTCTGCTGGCACAATCAACTTTAGATTGCAGCAATTGTCATAGCGATATTATGAGTCAATGGAAAGCCGGCCCGCATTCTTCCACCCAATTAGATGTTGCAGACGAGTTAGCGGGGGAAAGAACCGGACAAACACCGGATGAGGTAATAAATGGTGCCGATGCAGAAGATTGCATCGCTTGTCATGGTGCTACAGCAGTAACAGCAAATGGCGGAATGACTGAAACACAAGCATTATCCTACTTCTTTTCTACGGAGAATGGTATTTTTACATCAAATACTCAAGCATTAAACACAAACGAATGGCCAAATGTTAGTTGTGTAACATGTCATGACGTTCCAAGCGATCATCCTATAACAATGCCGACATTCGCCATTTATGATTCAAGAAACGCTGCTTATACTTCATTATCCGGTACTTCAAAATTATGCGGGCAATGCCACGGCAGTTTAAGATTTGCAGGGACTGACCACTTGAGAGAAGATGCTTGGTTAAGCAGCAAGCATGGACATGGAGGACAGGAGGATGTTGTTTCTGAGTTAACAGAAAATGATGGACTAACTCCGGACGAAGTAATTGCTGACGAAAATTGTATTGCTTGCCACGCTTCAACTTCCGTTCTATTAAACGGGGGGATGACTGAAGCAGAAGCACTAAGTTATTTCTTTACAACAACAGATGGCAAGATTACTTCTGCTACAACTTCTCAAAATACTGACATGTGGACTGATGTTGCATGTATAGCATGTCATAATCCTCATAAACCTAATGACATTTCATATTTTAATTCATCAACAAAAACTTACGAAGTTATGTCTTCATCCGAAGAACTATGCGGGCAATGCCACGGAAACTTAAGGTTTCCGGATACAGATCACTTGAGCTACAATATAGAAGAAGGTACAGGTGGAATCGGAGTTGCTGATCAAGTTACAATGACAGGAATAACTTGTGTTGATTGCCATATGCACTCAGGGGCAGAAGACACAAAATCGGCTATGTTCGGAGGGCATTCATGGAAAGTATTTGTTACAGAAGACGATTCAAGCGTTTCCGCATCTTGTACAGCATGCCACACATATATGAATGCAAATACGGCCCGTTTAAACATTCAAGGTATGCAGGATGAATTTGCAAATTTAGATTCTATTGCAAATGAAAAAATCGCGGCTGCAGAAGCCTTCTTAGCAGGAAGCAGCGATTCTACCAAGATTAATATGCTTACGGATGCACAGTTTAATCTCGCCTTTGCTGAAGGTGATGAGAGCGGCGGCGTACATAACCATAATTATACAACGGCATTATTAAATGATGTTATTGAAAAATCTTCCATTATTACAGGTGTGAATGATAATTTGCCGATTATTAAAGAATTCGCTCTTTATCAAAATTATCCAAATCCATTCAACCCTACATCTACTATATCATATTCAATTCCGGTAAATGCAGATGTAAATTTAACGGTTTATGACTTACTCGGTAATAAAATTATAACTCTTGTGAATAAACCTCAGACTGTCGGAACTTATAGGGCTGTTTTTGATGCCTCGAATCTTTCTTCCGGAGTCTATTTTTACAAAATAACAGCCGGGAAATTTGTGGCTACAAAAAAATTATTACTACTTAAATAATCTTTTAATAATAGTAAGCTAATCTCTTAAATTAAAGATTAGCTTACTATTAAATATCATGTTTTTTACTTAATATACAATTACGCAATTTCATTGCATTTGATTCGGTTTTCTATGAAAAAAATTGTTTTCAAAATAATTCTGTTTTCTGTAATCAGCATCACTTCGGTTTTCCCCTTCCAACAAAATAATTCTGATTGTCTCAACTGCCATTCAGATCATGAATTATCTAAAACACAGAATGGGAGGAAAATTTCCTTATATGTAAATGAAGCAAAACTTTCTAAATCTGTCCACAGCGATTTAGATTGTACTGATTGTCATGCTGATTTAGAAGGAAGTAGTTTCCCCCATATTAAAAATCCAAAGCCCGTAGATTGCGGAAGCTGTCACGATGATGTTGCAAGTGAGCTAAAAACTGGTCCTCATGGTCGTTGGGCAATAACATCACTGTTTCCATCTAAGGGGTGTATTCGTTGTCACGGATATCATGATGTTTTGCTTCCAAGTAATTTGTCAGCTCCTACTAATGCAGGAAATTCGTATAAATTATGCGGGCAATGTCATAAAAAACAAAAAATCAACGTAGAAAAAAGTATACACGGCATTATGGCTAAGGGTGAAAAACCGCGGGCAGGTTGTACAGACTGTCATGTTGGACATAATGTAAGTAAGCCCAATATAGAAGCAAAAGAGATTAAAGTTTGTGCCAAATGCCACCCGCGGGAAGTCAGCAGGCAATCAAAAAGTGTTCATGCCAGGGCTGCACTGAAAGGAAATCCTTTGGCGCCAACATGTATAACATGTCATGAATATCATACAATTCAATCTCCTGCAAATTCAAATTCACCTACATCTACAATGAACATTCCACTTTTGTGCGGTAGATGTCATCATGAAGGCAGTAAAGTATCGTTGAAATATAATATTCCTCAAAAACAGATTTTAAAAAATTATTCGTTAAGTATTCACGGTCAAGGGCTTTTTAAAATGGGACTTACTGTAACGGCTGTGTGTACCTCATGTCATAACGCTCATTTAATTTTAGATTATAATAACCCAGAATCGAGTATTAATCCTAAAAACGTAGCTAAAACATGTACGAAATGCCATTCTCGAATTGAAAAGGTACACGTTAAAGTTATAGAAGGGAAGTTATGGGAAAAAGCGCCGCACGAAATTCCTGCTTGTATCGATTGTCATCCGCCGCACAAGATAAAGCGTACACCCATTAATTTGAAAGGAGTAAGTAATAAAGAGTGTTTTCGCTGTCATTCGAACAAAAAACTTGTTATGACGAAAAAAGGTAAAATGGTTTCACTTTATGTTGACGGGAAAGCATATAATTCTTCAACTCACTCTAAAATAACTTGTGCTCAATGCCATAATCAGGTAAAAAGCATTTTAAAACGTCCCTGCGCCGCTATTACAAAAAAAGTTGACTGCAGCATTTGTCATGCCGATGTGGTTGCACAATATAAAACAAGTATCCATGGTAAATTGGCAGCAAAAGGAAACCCGGATGCCCCGGAATGTTTAACTTGCCATAATCCGCACAAAACTCAAAGTCACCTTTCGCCGGCATCGCCTACTTTTGCTACTAATATTCCCAAATTATGTGGTCAATGTCATGCCGCTGGCAAGCCGGCCGCTAAAATGATTGACGATAACAATCATGTTGTAAAAAGTTATATTAATAGTGTTCACGGAAAAGGTTTATTGGAAAGCGGTTTAGTAATAGCTGCTAAGTGTACCGATTGTCATACAGCTCATCATCAACTTTCTCCTAAAAATCCGGAGTCTTCGGTAAATCCAAAACATTTGGCTAATACTTGCGGTAAATGTCATAAGGGCATTGAAGAAAAATTTAAAAGCAGTATTCATTGGCCGGGCAACGTTGTTACAAAAAAGAAACTACCTGATTGTGAAAACTGTCATAGTTCTCATAATATAAGCAGAATTACCATAAAAGGTTTCCGTACTAAGATGATGTATAAATGCGGAAAGTGTCATGAAGAAGAAGCAAAAACTTACTTTAAAACAGTACACGGGCAAGTTTCCCGGTTAGGTGAAGAGCGGGCGGCAAAATGCTGGGATTGTCACAGTACTCATAAAATACTTCCACCCGATAATCCCCGTTCAACTTTGAGTTATAAAAATGTAGTGAAAACTTGCGGCAAATGTCATGTTGGAGCGCACCGGGAGTTCGCCGGTTATTTAACTCACGCTACTCATCACAATAGAGAAAAATATCCTTACCTTTTCTATACTTTTTGGTTTATGACTTTTCTTTTAGTGGGAACATTAACATTTTTTATTATTCATACAATTTTATGGCTGTGGCGTTTGTGGCGCACACGTGAACAATGGCGAATATATAAGTATTCCAAACATGAAAAATATTATCTGCGTTTTCCAAAATCATATCGTATTATGCATTTTATAATGCTGTTATGCTTTTTTACATTAGCTATAACAGGCATGACTTTGAAGTTTTCCTATACAAGATGGGCAGTAGTTATCTCTCAATTTTTGGGAGGATTTAGTGTAACCGGTGTGCTGCACCGAATAGCTGCTGTAATTTTGCTTGGCGTGTTTGCCTTTCATTTACGACAATTATTGCGGTTTAAACGAGAATCAGATAAATCTTGGTTAAGGTTTATTTTCAGCGAAAATTCGATAATGTTTAATTTAAATGATGTAAAACAGTTTTGGCAGCATTTCAAATGGTATATAGGGAAAGGTGAAAAACCTGAATTCGGACGATTTACATATTGGGAAAAATTTGACTACTTTGCCGTATTTTGGGGTGTTTTTATTATTGGCGCTTCAGGATTGATATTGTGGTTCCCTGTATTCTTTACCTATGTACTGCCGGGCTGGGTAATTAATGTGGTTACTATTATTCATAGCGATGAAGCTCTGTTGGCTGTTGGATTTATCTTTACTATTCACTTTTTTAATACTCACTTCCGTCCGGATAAATTTCCAATGGACCCTGTAATTTTTTCAGGAAGAGTTTCTCTCGATGAACTTAAACATGATAAACCGCTGGAATATAAGGAACTTTTGGAGAGTAAAAATCCCGAATTGAGGATTGTTGGACCTATATCAAAAGAAAAAGAACATTGGATTAAAATTTTAGGATTTACCGCTCTTGGAATAGGAATAATTTTAATCGGATTGATTTTGTATGCAATGATTTTTGTATATCGCTGATAATAGTATAAATTTTATTGGAGACAAAATTTTACTTTATGTTGCAAATTCAATTAAGATTTGATTATCAAAAAAGCTGTATATCTGCTTTTTTATATCAATTTTTGTATAACTATATTACAATAAGAATATTTTTTTAAAGTTATTTTTTATTAGTGTTAAAGGATTAATTAATACAACTTGATATTGGTGATAATATGAAATTCTCAAAAAACAAATTTTATCTATTCTTTATTTTTTTGTTAGTAATCTCTTCAGAAATTATTTTAGCGCAAGATAAAGATTGTTTGGATTGTCACAGTAATAAAAACTTAACTTATACAAGAAATCATAAAGAAATTTCACTTTACGTTGATGCAGTAAAATTTCAGGCATCTGTCCACGGCGATTTAGATTGTGTGGATTGCCACGAAGATTTTAACCCAAAAAAAATCCCGCATAAAGCCGGTAAAAATATTGCAAAAGTAAATTGCGGCAATTGCCACGACGATGTGGCCGGTTCTTTTAAAACAAATATTCATGAAAGAATTAAACCGCGTAAAGGCAGATATACTCCTACATGCATAACTTGCCACGGAAATCACTACATAAAAAATCCTTCTGAGATTAGCAATGAAAACCAATATTATTGTGGAAAGTGCCATACTAATGTTGAATTAACAGGTAATTTCCATTCAACAAAATATTACAGTGATAAATTTTGCGGAGATTGTCACGAATCGGAAGATGTAAGGGATTCGCTAAAAACTTCAGTTCATGCACAATTAGCTTGTTCCGACTGTCATAAATATGAAGCGAATAATTTCGAGAAACATCAGGATAATGTGAGCAAAATGGATATTGCGGATTGTTCGCTTTGCCACAAAAAAGAATATGATGAACATAAAGAAAGCATACATGGAATTTCGCTGAGTGAAGGTGTAGATGAAGCTGCGGATTGTTGGGATTGTCATGGTTCTCATAATATACTACCAATAAATAGTAACAAAAGTCCCGTTTATATAACCAACATTCCAAGCACATGCGGTAACTGTCATGCAAACAAGAAATTTCAGGAAAAATTTGATTTTCCAGTTGCTAATCCGGTACAAACTTATTCACAATCAGTCCATGGAAAATTACTTGCTCAAGGCGCTGTAAACGTTCCTACGTGTACTACATGTCATGGCATTCACAATATTAAAAACATGGTTCAACCGAATTCGAAAATCTCCCCATTCAATATTCCCACTACATGCGCAGAATGTCATAATAAAGAAGCTAAAGAATATAAAGAATCTATTCATTGGATTTATGTAAAAATGGGATTTAGATTTGCACCTGTTTGTAACGATTGCCATAGTGAACACGGAATTCAAATTGTAACAGGTTCCGTTTCTCGTAAAGAAGCAAGAAAAATACAGGAAGAAACTTGTATGCTCTGCCATCAAAGCAAAAAGCTTGCTGAAAGATTAGGTATTCCATCCGATGCAATTTCTACTTACGAGGATAGTTATCATGGATTAGCCGTTTTGGGAGGCGACTTAAAAGCTGCAATGTGCGTAGATTGTCATGGCGTTCACAAAATTTTACCCAAAAAGAATACTGAGTCAACCGTAAATATAAAAAATGTTAAAAATACATGTAAAAAATGCCATAAAAATGCAACACAAGTTTTTTCAGAAAGTTATTCACATCATAATTTAACTATTGCCAGTAATAAAGCGCAAGACATAGTTAATAAAATCTATTTCTGGCTGATTTTATTAACAATTGGCGGTATGTTTTTACATAACCTGATAATATACATTCATGATGTAATTGAAAAAAGGAAAATAATAAAACAGCATCCGACGATTCCAAGATTAACAACCAATGAAGTTATTCAGCATATTTTTCTTTTTTCCTCCTTTATTACACTTGCCGTTACCGGATTTGCATTAAAATATTCAAATAGCTGGTGGGGCGAAGGATTAGCTAGTCTTGGCCTTCAAGAGGGGGTTAGGCAGATTGTTCACAGAACTGCCGCTGTAATTATGATTGCTACCGGAGTCTACCATATTATTTATTTAATTGTAACTAAACGTGGAAGGGAGATTTTAGGAGCTATGATGCCTAAATTCAAAGATTTAACTCAAGCTTCTCAGAATATCTCTTATTACCTTGGATTATCTAAAACCAGACCTGGATTTGATAAATTTGATTATACCGAAAAAGCTGAGTATTGGGCTTTAATTTGGGGTACAATTATTATGGGAGCTACAGGATTATTACTTTGGTTTCCTACTTCCGTAGGTAATTGGGCACCAATTTGGTTAATTAAGGTTAGCCAAAGTATTCATTTTTACGAGGCTATTTTAGCTACACTTGCTATCGTGGTTTGGCACTGGTTCTTTGTAATTTTCCATCCGAAAGAATATCCTATGAATGTAACTTGGATTGACGGGAAAATGTCGCTGCTTGAATATTTTCATCATCATAAATATAGTATGTACAAAGTTATTATAGAATGGTATAAATTCAAAACCGGTTTAATTACTGAGGGTTCATTTAGCTATGATACTAAAATGTTATTATCTTCTTTGGAAAATCAGAAATTAAATATTGACGAAATATTTTTTGATTTGATAAAAAATGATAGTGAATTAAAAAATATTTTAGAAAAAGAGAAGTTAAATATCAATACTAAACAAACAGATTCTTAATAATATTTGTTAAAGCGCAAGTGGTATGATTATTTTAAAATTATATTTTAAAAATAATTCTTAGTCCGCTTCCAAATTCATTAGTTTTTTTCGTAGGTAAGTCATATCTAAAAGATATTACGACGTCTTCAATGTTTTGGTTTATAACTAAAATAATCTTAGTGCTCTGATATAATTTGTTGTTGTATTTTTTACTCCTCAAATCGTTTATAAGTCATATAACTTTGTTTACTCCCTCGTAATTTTTATTGATCATTTTTATAGTATATTGGCAGTCGATTTTTATTTTTTAGGGTATAAATTAATATGAAAAAAATATTACTGTTTTTTATTATACTTTTATTCTCAGCTAATATTACAGCTCAAGATAATACAATGAAACGATATCCATTTAAATCTGCTGTTTTATCCTATAAACTTTCAGGTGATTACGAAGGCATAAAAACCGTTTATATTGATAATTACGGGAATAAAGTACTTTCAATTTGGAATGGGAAATATGAAAAACGTCAACCGGGTAAGAATCCTATTATTCCTTTTTCGGTTAAAGAACTTTCGGTAGGAAAACTAAAATATTTAATCATTCCCGAAAAATACAGAGTGGAAGTATCTGCAAACCGAGCAAATTATTATTCTAAAAACACCAAGAGTATACAAGAAACAAACGATTCAATCTTTGCCGGTTTAGGTTTTGTAAAAACAGAAATGAAAGAAAATATAAACGGCAAACCATGCTCAATATACATACGAGAGATTCGTTCGTTGGTTAAAGACAAAGCCAAATATTGGATTGATAAAAATTACACAGTTTATAAAAGTGAAAAGAGATTTTTCCCTGAGCTGCAGATTCTGGGTTCAAAATATGTTGAAACACTTGAAAATATTAAACAAAACGCTAAAATTGATCCGGACTTGTTTTTAGATTTACCCAAAAATTATCTATATCAATATGTTGAGACTTATGATGATTCAGGTAATAAATTAGACGACAAAATTTTTTCACCTGAGGAATTTAATTCTATAAAAACAGAAATAGAAAAAAAAGGATTTAATATAAAGAAAAACATTAATGTTAATAAATTCTACGACATAATAAAATCCTACGCTTCTAAAAAGTTCAACACCTGTGATTTTATGAATAGTTCGGGAGAATCGTCTGTAAGTATAAGTTTCCCAATAGAAACATATAAATATGCAGACACTTCCGGTGATACGGTTGAGGCGGATAAATCATTGGATTTTTCTTTAGGATATTTAAGAGAGTTGTCTGAAATAAAAGATGAACACTCAAAGAAAGGACCGTTTGCTAATTATACTCTTTTAAATTTTAAGGAATTTGAAAATGCAGGGCAAAAAACACTTTATCTTGTTTATATAAAAAAAGAGGAAGGTGAACCGGATAATACAAGATCTCTGTTAACATTTAATTTTAACGGGAAGTACAATGTTAACATTGAAGCCGACGGGAAATATTCGAAAGATGAAATGCTTAAATTCTTAAATGATTCGAAAATTTTGGAGCTTTAAAGATGAAGGAATTATTATTAGTATTTACTATAATTATTTATGGAAATATTTTTGCTCAATCTTCCCCGGTCGCCGGTACTTGGATGCTTGAAAAAGTTATTGCCAACGGAGAAACACATGCAGTAGGACAAGTTATGATTTTTGAAAAAGATAATGACCTTATCATACCTGGGAAAACCAAAACCGACGGACAATTCTACGGAACGTGGGAATACAATAAATCCAACAAAGCTATAACATTTTACAGTCCAATAAAAAGATCTTTCAACGGCAGGTTCCCGATTCTAAAGCTAACTGCAAAAAAACTGGTAATAAAAATGAATAACAGGGATTTTTATTTTACGAAGACCAAGTAAAAGTGATTTTTCAATCTTATATTTTTGAAGGTCAATTTAACTCTTGTTAACCTGGAGCGGAGGAATATTAAGATATGCAAAATGGTCCATTGATAATTTAAGATTCTTTATGATTTTTCGCTGACCATATATTTATTAGAGAAAACTTCCTGTTCAAATTATGACTTTTCTCCGAAATTTAAATTTATCCCTATTTCTTTTCCGCAACTAAAGCATAAACCATGGGAATTTTATTTTCCAGATGTTTTATGCGATATTTTTTTGGTCCGATTTTTACCGTTTCATTAAAACAGTCGTACGGTGAATAATCAAACTCATCAAATAATTTTATTTCCAGTCCGCTTTTAATTAAGTTGTTTACTACCTCGCTGAATCCGTGATTCCACATTACAATCTCTTGAGTAATATCAGCTTCTCTATCTGCATACGTTCCGTTTACCGTTTCTATTATTGGACCTGTATTAAAATAATTATAGCTAACCTTATTAAAATTTTCGTCAAACATCCAAACAACAGGATGAAATTCAACAAAAATAAATTTTCCATTAGGTTTTAAAAACTTCGATATAATTCTTGCCCATTTATTAAGATCAGGAAGCCAACCGATAGTACCGTAACTTGTAAATACAATGTCGAATTGTTTATCGAGATGATTTGCTAAGTCGTAAATATTGCAGCAAATAAAAGAAGTATTGCTTTTAGTTTTTTTTGCCAAACTTTTTGCCGTTTGTATCGCTCTATCGGAAAAATCAACTCCTGTAACCTCTGCTCCAAGCCTGCTTAACGAAATCGAATCCTGACCGAAATGGCATTGAAGATGCAAAATACTTTTCCCGCTTATATCTCCAAGTAAATTAAGTTCAATTTCGTTGAGCGACGTATTCCCTTTCAAAAACCCGTCAATATCGTAAAAATCGGATTTTACATGAACATCAGTTTTATTATTCCACGATTGTTTATTAATCTCCAGGTAATTACTTTCAATCATTATTTTTATCCGGTATTTTTATGATTTATTTTTGTCTCTCACTTTAAATATTTGGTTCATTTTATCTGCATTTTTATCTCGTTAAGAACGGGAAAACATTAATAAATATTATAAATATTATTATTGGTGCAACAAAAAATAAAACAAGAGCGGTAACCCCAAGTTTATTATTCTGCTTAATAAATCCATAAAGAGTTGAGACAATGTTAATTAATAAAACTAGGGGGATTGTTAAAAATGCCATTCTTCCTTTTTCCATTCCCGAGATTGAAATTAGAATTATATTAATAGTAATTAAGACTAAAATTATTTTATATTTCATTTTCCTTTTTTTTAAAAAACTCATCTGTAAAATGTGTTTTCCGTTTTTCTTCCGAAAATTTTTCTTTATTGAATTCACCGGATTTACCTTTCGGAATCGAAAGCGTTTTCCATTTCCCGCCTTTTACCATTTTACCGAGAAAAACAATCTGACCGATATGATAAGAATAATGAGCCAGCTGGCGATTTACAGCTTCTACAATTGTATGACCTTGATTGCGAATATAAACAACGGAATCGAAATTATCTTCATTTATGGAGTTTAGCGCATCGAACAGACAATGCCAACCTTCATTCCATTTTCCCAGAAGCTCACCTCTCGTTTTAATCGCATTCTCAAATTCCAAATCGCGGTGCCGCCATTCTTTTTCGCCGTCGGAGTTTAGAAAGTCCGTCCAACGCGATTTCATATTCCCCCATAAATGATTTACAATTACTGCTATTGAATTGCTTCCCGGATTATATTGCCAAAACAGTTCGGCTTCGTTTAATTGTTCAATAGTTCTTTCGCCCAACATTTTATAATATTCAAATTGCTTTTTTACACTTTCTAAATAATTCTTTTGCATAAAGGTCAGTTGCGTTTGTGGATAACCTATCCAATTAACATATAAATGAAAAATAAATTAACAACTGGAAATTGAAATATCAACTTATACTATGAATAATTAGGCTGTGATTTATAATTAACAAATGAGTTTTATTTATTATTTTCAGAGTAACAGCTTGGCTAAAAAATGTTGCTTCTCTGCTGAGCATCTGTGAGTTTTTGTTTATAGCTGCATAGCATTAAATTTCTTGGTTTTTAGAATTAACAAAAAGCGCTCGATAAATTATTCAAGGAACGGATATGATTTAGTTATGATAAGATATAACATGTTTCTCGGTAAGAATAATTTATATTTCCGAAAATTTCACTTCACGGTTTTTGCTTTTATTGCGTCTATTATAAAAAAATTTCTCCTCTATTTAAATTGGAATTTGTTTTCAACCGGTTATTGAGTTTTCGATTCGCTTATCGGGTACAAACCAAATAATGGCTACTGCAATGTAAACGATAATAGCTATCCATGTATTTACATAGGATATTGCTACTCCGACAATATACAATATTAGAGATATTTTTCCCTTAATATCTTTGCCAATTGCCTTTCTTAAGGCAAAATCATTATCGTGATGACGAATGATGAATCCTTGCAAAATAAAATAGGCAATTGCACTCATCAGCAGAACAAAACCATATAAAGCTACGGGTGTAGAAGCGGTATAATTTTTTCCAATCCATGAAGTAGTAAACGGAATTAGCGATAGCCAAAACAGCAGATATAGGTTTGCCCATAAAATTCTACCGTTTATTTTTTCCGTTATCCGGAACAAATGATGATGATTATTCCAATAAATTCCCAGGTAAATAAAACTGAACAAATAGCTGATAAATAAAGGCAGTTTAGGGATAAGGGCTTGTAAATTTAAGTCTTCGGGCACTTTTAGTTCAAAAACCATTATTGTAATTATTATCGCCAAAACCCCATCGCTAAATGCCTCTAACCTATTGGTCTTCATTTATATTTAAAATTTATCACGAAAATTAATTTTTATATGTGAGCCGTCACAGTAGTATTTATTATTAGAAGTTCCACAACGGCAAAACGCAGTGGTCTTGTCTTTCACCTCAACATTGCCGTTTTTGTCAGTTATGTTTAACAGTCCATGAACCAACAATGGACCATTAGGCAACACTTCAATTTCGGTTTCAAATGATTTTGATTCTTTACTCTCTTTATTATTCATATAATAACTCAATGCTAATGATGGACATTTGTTAATTTGCTCTATTAATTTCTCTGTTGTTGCATTTTTGATTTTGATCCATGGCTTCTCGCCGGGTTTATAAACAGCGGGCAATATTTGTACACACACAGTTGCGTGAATACATTTCCGAGGTTTCCAAATGATAGTTAATTCGCAGTTTGAATACTCTTTCCTAATTTCTTTTTCCATGTTATAAAATATTTATTCCTTTTAATACTAATTTTTTCCATTCAGGATGTCTTTTTATATACAGCGCTACAAATGGACACAAAGGTATTAGAGTAAGATTTTTTCGTTTAATGTCTTCCAATACATTTTTTATTAAATCCGAACCAATACCTCTACCTTCAAGATTTGTGGGAACTTCAGTATGTGTAAGATAAATTTTGTCTTTTTCTTTTATATATTCAATTTTCGGTACAAATTTATCTATGTGAAATTCGTACTGCTTTAGTTGCTCATTGTCAACTAACTTGTTATTTGATTCCATATCGAATTGTTTGCCTCATGGTTAATATCAAATATTGTTGTTAATAATACGGCTGATATTATTTGTGATAAAAATGTTAATCAGATTTCTTAATCATACTCATAATCTTTATCATAATCGCTTTTTAAGACTTTTTTGAGCAAGAGTACGATTATGATTAAGAAAAAAAAATCCTAATATAATTCCGCCGTTTTAATAATTATTATTTTACTATGAATCCTCATTTTTCTGTAACATTTTCCATTTTGCCGTTCTTATATTGGCGTTAGCATCTATTTAATCGGATTTTGCTTGCTTCATCTCAATAATGATGAAGTGTGCTTTCTCAGAGGAAAGTGTAAACTCCATCTTGGAATGTCCGTATACTTTCAATGAGTCACGCTCTTTTAAAGAGGGATATTGATTAATATTTATACCTCCTTCAAAGCAGAAAATATATGCCTGGCGACCTTCATTTAGATTAAAAGATACACTTTTATCTTTTGCAGTTAATTCGGAAACATAGACATTTAAATCTTGACAAACATAAAGCGGTGCAATATCTCTGTCTTTTGAACCGGATATAATTTGTAATAATTTATTATTTCTGTCTTCAAGAGCGAATCTATGGATATCATATCTAATAGGTAGATTATTTTTCTCCGGCAAAATCCATATTTGAAGAAACCGGCACCAATCATCCTGCTCATTAAGCTCTGAATGCGTTAAACCTGTACTGGCTGAAATACATTGGACATGTCCGCGACTAAGTATCTCGTGATTG
>BDSW01000282.1 GCA_002898175.1 bacterium BMS3Abin04 | reverse complement strand
GGTCTAGGTTATTATGATATATTTCAAGGCGTTAAAGAGCTTTGGGTTAGTGACAAAGAAGTTCTTGGGAAGATAGTGCTGGATATTGTTGATTCGGAAAACTATAGTATACATCCGGCGATGCTCGATTCTGCTATCCAAATAACCGGTGTTTTGCTTCAAGAAAGCGAAAGAGCAGATAGTTCTTCAATCTATTTGCCAATAGGGTTGAATACCTACAGCTTACTTAAGCAAACCGGGGGAACTATTTATAGTCATGTTAGTATTGAGGAAAAATCAAATGATCAAAATTTAATAATTATAAATATTAAGCTTTATAATGAATCGAATGAGTTAATAGGTTTTATAGATAAACTTAAGCTGTTAAAGATTAAAAGAGAATCACTACCTTATGAATTTCAGCCTAAACCGGATGATTGGTTCTATAAAATTTCATGGCATAAATCGGAAGATATAACCTATGACAATAAAGAATTAGAGAGTAATGCTTGGTATTTAGTTTTAAGTAATAAAAATAACAAAAGTGAAATTATAATTGAGAAATTTAGGGAAAATAATATCAATGTTGTAAATGTAATTGCCGGTAAAGATTTTAATAAAATTGATAAATATAACTATCACTTAAATCCAAATAATAATGATAGTTTTGAAAAACTGAATACCGGTTTGATTGAAGAACTGGGCGATAATTGTAAAGGTATAATTATTATTGTTCCATCAGAAGACCGTGAATTCACCCCCGACGAACTGTCTATAGATTATGAAAATAGAACTGCTGAATATATTTTCAATGCTTCAAAAAGATTTCTGCAAAACGGGTTCGGTTCACTTCCCAGAATTTGGTTTGTAACTTCAAATGCCATAGATATTTCTGATAATGATGCCGTTGACCCGGTACAATATTCTGTTTGGGGTTATGCTTCTTCCATGATGTTGGAATATCCTGAATATAATGTTTCTTTAATTGACTTGGAAAGACATGATAACGAATTGTCGCTTAACAAAATTATACCGGAAATAATTACAAATACAAAAGAAAATAGAATTGCGTATAGAAATGGAGATAGATTTCTTGCACGGTTAGAAAGTTCCGGTTATGAAGATATTGAGAATATTAAAAATCCGACTAAAATAAATAGAAGTTTAACAATTACTCAAAAAGGTATCCTTGATAAAATTGCGCTTACCGATAGTAAATTAAAACCGTTAGGGAAAAATGAAGTAGAAGTTAAAGTAGTTGCTGCCGGGCTTAACTTTAGAGATGTCATGAATGCTTTAAACCTTTATCCCGGAGATGCGGGAGAACTGGGAGGTGAATGTTCGGGAGTTGTTTCGGCAGTTGGCAGCAATGTAACAAAATATAAAATTGGAGATCATATTTTTGGAATAGCTCCAGGTAGTTTCAGTGATTACACGGTTACAGCAGAAAATTTACTTAGTAAAATACCGCAAAATTTAACGTTTGAGGAAGCTGCTACTATTCCAATAACGTTTTTAACGGCTTATTATGGGCTTATTGAACTTGCAAAAATTAAAAAAGGCGATAAAGTTTTAATACATGCAGCTTCGGGCGGTGTAGGGCAAGCGGCAATCCAAATTTGTAAAATGGTCGGTGCCGAAATATTTGCTACTGCCGGGAGTGATGGAAAAAGGAATTTTCTTAAAGGAATTGGAATAAAACATGTGATGAATTCGCGTTCACTCGACTTTGCTAATGAGATAATAAGCATTACAAACGAAGAGGGTATTGATATCGTCCTAAATTCTTTAGCCGGAGAATATATTGAAAAAGGATTTTCGATTTTAGGAAAGAACGGGCGATTTATTGAAATCGGTAAAATTGGTATTTGGACGAAAGAGGAAGTTAATAAATACAGAAAAGATATAAATTATTTTGTTATTGCTTTAGATGATATCTCCAAGAATAATCCGGGATTGATTAAGGAATTATTCAGCAAAATTATTCCGCTGTTCGAGAAAGAAAAACTCCTTCCACTTCCGAAAAAGGTTTACCCGGTTCAAGAAGCCGTCTCCGCTTTCCGTTTTATGGCGCAGACTAAACATATTGGTAAAGTTGTTATTAAAGTCTCCGAACCATCGGAAGAGATTAAAAAAGAAATTCAAATTAAACCGGATGTGTCGTATTTAGTAGTTGGTGGATTTGGTGCTTTGGGAATGGTAGTAACTAAGTGGTTGGTTTCCAAGGGAGCAAAATCAATTATGCTGACCGGCAGGCATAATCCGAATGAGACTGTTAATGAAAAGCTTAAGAAATTGGGAAATGATAACGTAAATATTCAACGTATTATAGGTGATGTAAGTAATTATGAAACTTTTAAGAAAGAAATTAGTGATGCAATAAAAAAAGCGGGGACAAGAAAAATTGGTGGAGTTATTCACGCTGCCGGTGTTTTGGCTGATGGAATAATACTTAATCAAGCTTGGAAAAATTATAAAAAGGTTTTCGCACCCAAAATAAATGGAAGTATAAATCTAAATAATATAATATTAAAGGAAGGGGATTTAGATTTTATAGTTTACTTTTCATCCGTTGCTTCCATATTAGGTTCTGCCGGACAGGCAAATTACTCAATGGCAAATGCATTCTTAGATGCTTTTGCCAGCTATCAAAGAAAACATAATATCAATGCCATTAGTATTAGTTGGGGCCCTTGGGATTCAATGGGGATGACTTCAACATCAAGCAAAGGTTCTAAAGATGTATTTGGTTTCTCTAAGATAACAGAAAAAATAGGTCGAAACTTTTTAGACGTCGTCTTTTGTGAGAATCCGGTGCATGTTAGTATTTTTAATATTGATTGGGATATTCTCCGATCTAACATTGGGAAAACGGATTTACCGCCATTCCTTTCATCTTTTATAACAGAGCAAAGTCATAGTTCTGAAAATAAAGAAGAAGCAACATATAAGCTTCTAGAAGAGTTAGAGCAGAGCGAAAGTTCAGAAAGGAAAAAGATAATTGTTGATTTTCTTATACAACAAACTATTCGTGTATTGGGTTTGGAATCTTCATATGATTTAGATCCTGAAAAACATTTAAGTGAAATGGGACTTGATTCTTTAATGGCAATAGAACTAAAAAACTCAATTGATAATGCGATCGGGCGAAACTTGCCTGCTACTCTAGTATTTAATTACCCTTCAATTGATGCGATTAGTGATCACATCTTGAAAGATGTCTTAAAATTAAATGGTCAAGAAGCGATTGATGAGGAAGTAACCGAAAATGAGGAAGAAAACTCAACTCTAAATGAAATAGAGAATTTATCAGATGAAGAAGCAGAAGCGCTTTTGCTTAAAAAATTAGATGATTCGATTGATAATTTATAGGAAGAACAATGAGTGATTCAAATAAAAGAATTGAAAAATTATCTCCATTAAAAAGAGCATTATTTGCCGTTGAAGAAATGCGTAAAAAGCTCGAAAAAATTCAGAATGAGAAAAGGGAACCAATTGCAGTGATTGGAATAGGATGCAAATTTCCTAAAGCTAATGGAGTTAATGAGTATTGGGATTTATTGGTAAATGGTATTGATGCAATAAGTAAAGTCCCAAAAGAAAGATGGGATATCGATAAATTTTATTCTTCCGAGTCCGGTGAAAAAGGGAAGATGACAACTCGTTACGGTGGCTTCTTGGAAGATATTGATAAATTTGATCCGCAATTTTTTAGTATATCTCCCCGTGAGGCAGCGGGTATGGACCCTCAGCAGAGGTTACTGCTGGAAGTGGTATGGGAAGCTTTTGAATATGCGGGCTTAAAACCATCGTCTCTTAGAAATAGTAAATCGGGAGTATTTATAGGTATAAGTAATAATGATTACTCGAAATTACCTAAAAATAAATTTAAATATATTGATGCATACTCAGGATCGGGGAATGCTTTTAGTATAGCAGCAAATCGTATCTCATATTTATTAGACTTTAGAGGACCTAGTATAGCCGTCGATACTGCATGCTCTTCTTCTTTAGTTACTATTCACATGGCAATTCAAAGCCTGCGTAACAAAGAATCCGATTTAGCGGTTGCCGGTGGTGTAAATCTGACTTTATCTCCAGAGTTAACAGTTACTTTCTCACAAGCACACATGATGTCTCCAAGCGGTCATTGTAAGACCTTTAGTGCCGATGCGGACGGGTACGTTAGAGGAGAAGGCTGCGGAGTAGTTATCCTTAAAAGACTTTCTGATGCTATAAAAAATAGTGATAATATTTTAGCTGTTATAAAAGGAAGCGCTGTAAATCAGGACGGAAAGAGTAACGGTCTAACAGCGCCTAACAGCTTTGCTCAGAAGAACGTAATATTAAATGCACTTGAAAACGCAAAATTAAAGCCAGAGGACATTCAGTATATAGAAACGCATGGGACAGGAACTATTCTTGGAGATCCGATAGAAGTTCAGGCATTAGGAATGGTAATGGATAAGCGAGGGAAAGATAATCCGTGCTATCTGGGGGCTGTTAAAACAAATATAGGACACTTGGAATCGGCGGCGGGTATTGCAGGTTTTATTAAAACAGTTTTAATATTAAAAAATCAAACTATTCCCAAAAACTTAAATTTTAATCAAATCAATCCTCACATCCCAATTGATGAATTACCGTTTGAAATTCCTACTGAAACAATAAAATGGAAAAGCAACGGTGCACTAAGAAGAGCGGGAGTAAGTTCTTTTGGTTTTGGAGGTACAAATGCACATATAGTTTTGGAAGAGTATCAAAAATCCGATAAGTTAATTCCAGATATTATTGATAGAGATTATCATCTTTTTACCATATCAGCCAAAAGTGATACTGCATTAGTTAATTTGGTCGGTAACTATAAAACATTTTTAACCAAGAATCCACTGGTGAATTTAGGTGATTTTTGTTTCTCGGCTAATTGTCATAGAGAGCATTTTGAGGAAAGGGTTAGTTTTGTTGCCGGTAGTATTAAAAATTTATCCGAGAAGTTAGATAATTTTCTTTCTGTTCCAAATGACTACGTTCAAACCGTTAAGAAAATGAAAAACAGGAAAATAGCTTTCTTGTTTACCGGTCAGGGCTCTCAATATTTTGGAATGGGGAAAGATTTATATAACTCTTCACCCACTTTCAAGAAGCACTTGGATAAATGTAACGACATTTTGTTACCTCTGATAAATGAGTCAATTACAGATATTTTGTTTAGGGATAATGATAAAAGCGAACAAATAAATATGACTGCTTTCACACAGCCTGCACTTTTCGCAATAGAATATG
>BDSW01000281.1 GCA_002898175.1 bacterium BMS3Abin04 | reverse complement strand
CACCGGAATTTACCGCTAAAACGACACATGGTGAGATTAAGTTATCCGACTATAAAGGGAAATGGGTAGTGTTGTTTTCTCATCCAGCTGATTTTACACCGGTTTGTACGACGGAATTTATTGGATTTGCAAAAAGAAATGATGCTTTTGAAAAATTAAATACCAAAGTTATAGGATTAAGCATTGATAGCATCTATTCTCATTTGGCATGGGTTAGAAATATTAAAGATAATTTCGGAGTAGAAATACCATTCCCTGTAATTGCAGATCTTGACATGAAAGTTGCAAAGCTTTACGGAATGATTCATCCGGAAGCTGCTGATACATCAGCTGTGCGGGCAGTATTTGTTATTGACGACAAAGGAATACTTAGAACTATGATTTACTATCCGCTGACAAACGGAAGAAGCATTGACGAAGTGTTGAGAATTGTAGAAGCTCTTCAAACAAGCGATAAAAATGGTGTCGCAACACCTGAAAACTGGCATCCCGGTGAAAAAGTGATTGTCCCCCCACCGGCAACTCAAGAAGCAGCTGAAAAACGAGCCGGTGAAGGTTATGATTACACAGATTGGTATTTTAGTAAGAAGGAATTATAAAAATAGTAATCTTTTTTAAAATGCCGTATTCTGATTTGGAATACGGCTAATTTTTTTATTGGTAGCAATAATTATTATTAAGTAATAATTGGTTTGAATTAAAAGACAATATGCTACCAAGACAAAACAAACTATAAGGAAAATAATAATGTCCAAGAAAATTAATTTAACAACTTCGAGCGGACGACCGGTGGAAGATAATCAAAATTCACTATCTGCAGGAGAACACGGTCCTTTACTTATGCAGGATATTTACTTGCAAGAAAAGCTTGCACACTTTGATCGCGAAGAAATTCCCGAAAGGATAGTGCATGCCAAAGGTGCGGGAGCTTATGGAACTTTTACGGTTACTAACGATATTACAAGATTTACTAAAGCAAAGCTATTTTCTGAAGTTGGAAAAAAAACTGAAACATTTACTCGTTTTTCAACAGTTGGAGGAGAACGAGGTTCGGCTGATACAGCCCGTGATCCCCGTGGTTTTGCAACAAAATTCTATACGGAAGAAGGTAACTGGGATTTAGTTGGGAATAATACTCCGGTTTTTTTTATCCGTGACCCGTTAAAGTTTCCCGATTTTATTCATACTCAAAAACGATTGCCTGATTCTAACCTAAAATCTCCCGAGATGATGTGGGATTTCTGGTCTAAAAGTCCCGAGTCATTACATCAAATAACTATTCTTTTCAGTAGTCGCGGCATACCGGATGGTTATAGACATATGAATGGTTATAGTAGTCATACCTTTAGCTTTATAAATGATAAAGATGAACGATTTTGGGTAAAATTTCATTTGAAAACAATACAGGGAATTAAAAATTTATCGGCTGATGTTGCAACAAAGCTAGCTGGAGAAAATCCGGATTATGCAACGCAAGATCTTTTTGAATCAATTAAGAATGGTGATTTTCCAAAGTGGAATGTTAAAATTCAAATAATGCCCGAAATGGAAGCGGAGAAATATCATGTGAATCCGTTTGATGTAACTAAAGTATGGTCGCATAATGATTATCCCTTGATAGATGTCGGTATTCTTGAGTTGAATCGTAATCCCGAAAATTATTTTACCGAAGTTGAACAAGCTGCGTTTTCACCGTCAAACAAAGTGCCCGGTATAGGTTTTTCACCGGACAAAATGTTACAAGGACGCTTATTCTCGTATCCCGATACACAACGTTATAGATTGGGAGTTAATTATAACTATCTGCCTGTTAATGCACCGCGTGGAATAGAGATTCATAATAACTACCGAAATGGATATATGCGATTTGATAAAAACGGCGGAAACAACAGAAACTATGAACCCAGTAATTTTATTGTACCTACTGAATCCCCTGAATTTAAAGAACCGCCATTGCGTATTTCGGGAGATGCCGACCGCTATGATCAACGTACGGAAAATAATAATGATTTTGTACAAGCAGGTGATTTATACCGGATATTACCGGAAAACGAAAAACTGGATTTGGTAAATAATATTATCGATGCAATGAAGCCGGTATCAAAACCTATTCAATTACTACAACTATCTCACTTTTATAAAGCTGATCCTAATTATGGGAAATCTATTGCCGAAGGTTTGGGAATTAAAGAAAACGAAATAAATTAAATAGTTTAATCTTTAGTAAAAATCAAAAATAAAAAGGAGTACAAAAATGAAGTCAAACAAATTAGTGAATAAGTTAAATCAAAATCTTGCGGATGTACATGTTTTATATGTAAAACTTCATAATTATCATTGGAATGTAAAGGGTCCTCAATTTTTTGAGGTTCATAAAGCAACTGAGGGATACTACGAATATTTTGCAGAAAAGTACGATGAGATTGCCGAAAGAATTTTGCAGATCGGCGGTAAACCACTAACAACGATGAAAGCCTATATTGAGAAATCAAGAATAAAAGAATTATCTAAAAACAATTTTGATACTCAAGAAGTGATTAAAGGAGTATTAAATGACTTTGAATATTTGGTTAAGGAATT
>BDSW01000280.1 GCA_002898175.1 bacterium BMS3Abin04 | reverse complement strand
TATGGTTTGATTTTGGAGCCGGAGATACATTTGATGCAATAGGAAAGCATGATTGGGAAAGTACATACTTAAATGATGCGGCACACAACAATACAATAGAGGACCCGCAATTAGCCGGAATATCAAGAACACAAGGTTCTGAAAGCCTTGATCCCAGACCTACTGCAGGCGGTGCTGCTTACTTAAGTTTAGCTAATTATGTAACCGGAGTAAAGGAAATTAAGTTAAACTCTATTCCTCCAAACTTTAATCTTTCTCAAAATTATCCAAATCCATTTAATCCCAGTACAAAGATAAGATTTGCCGTTCCGAATACTTCCAACGTTAAATTGATAATCTATAATATGCTCGGACAAAAAATAGTTACATTGCTAAATGAAGTTAAAAATGCAGGTACCTATGAATTAAGTTGGGATGCTTCAGGATTGTCAAGTGGCATATATATATATAAATTACAAACAGGTCTAAAAATTATTACAAGAAAAATGATGTTAATAAAGTAAAAAATGAGAAGACATGTCTCTCTCCATGAGGGCATGTTCCTCTCCTTCCGCAAGGGACGTTTGATGGAGCGTCCCTTCTTTTTTACTTAGAAATTATTATTTTTCAAGTTAAAATAATAGTCTGAGAATGAAAATTCGTTTTCTAGTTGCAATACTTTTCCTTGCATTTCTAAATAATTCTTTCCCACAGGATATTCATGTTCAAGTTGATACTAATCGGATAAAAACGGATGTACTATTCCTGGCTTCCGATTCATTAGAAGGTAGAAAAACCGGCGAGCGAGGGAACACAATAGCAGCTGAATATATTAAACAGAGATTGAAGAAATATAATTTAACACCCGGATTTAAAAATAGTTATTTCCAAAATGTTCCTATACATTCAAGTAAAGCGAGTAATCAAAGTAAGATGGTAATTTACACTTCAAAATTTGCAAAGAAATTAAATTATGGAATTGATTATTTAATTGATGAGTCGGGAGAACAAACAATTATACCTAAACCATACCCGCTTGTTTTTATTGGATACGGAATAGATGCTCCGGAATTTAATTATAACGATTATCGTTATTTAAATGTGGAAGGTAAAATAGTAGTTTTCATTTCCGGCGAACCGGAATCGAATGATTCTTCTTATTTTAACGGAAAGATACCCTCACTTTACAGCTATCCTGCTGTAAAACATAAAATTGCTGTTTCTAAAGGTGCACGAGGAAGTATTTTAATCAGGTTGCCGAATGATAGATATTTACCGCCCTGGGAAAGCTTAAGAAAAGAATATACGCGGGACTATATGGTTTTGGCAAGTTCATTTATAGGAAATCTAAATCTGATTTTTACTTACTATGCTGCCCGCTGGCTTTTTGCCGACTCTGATTATAATCTGAAAGATATAGTAGAATTACACAAGGACGATAAAATGATCAGCTTCCCTTTAGATGCACAAATTAGTTTTAAAGAAAAATTTAAACAAAAAGATTTTATTTCACATAATGTTCTTGGAGTTATTGAAGGAAGCGGGAAAAACAAAGATGAGTTTGTTTTAGTAACTGCACATTTTGATCATTTAGGAATTGGTGAACCCATTGCCGGCGACTCGATTTATAACGGTTTTCTGGATAACGCACTTGGAACAAGTTCTGTGATTGAAATAGCAAGAATTTTAAATTCCTCTAAAAACTTAATAAACAGATCTGTCTTAATAATGCTGGTAACCGGCGAAGAATTTGGATTACTCGGCTCCCGATATTTTTTATACAATCCGCCTTACAATTTATCTAGTATTGTAGCTAATATAAATGTTGATGGAATTGCAGTTATAGATAGTTTCAAATCAATTGTTGGAATTGGAGCGAAATATTCAACTCTTGGAGAAATACTTAATAAAACCGTAAAGCGGGAGAATCTTAAAATAGCCGGTATACCACCGGAATTTCGATATTGGGAATCCTTTCATCGTTCTGATCAGTCTGCTTATGCCCAGGCAGGTATTCCTTCGATACTTATTTCAGAAGGATTGGATTATGTTCATTATTCAAAACAAAAAGGAATTAAAAAGTATATTGAATACATAAAATATTATCATACACCTTTTGACGGTATACACTTAAAGATTAATTATTCTGCCGTTAAGCAGAACGTTTCCTTTTTAACAAAATATATTATCGATGTTGCTAATTCAAAATCACGTCCGCAGTGGTATCCCAATTCCGTTTATTATAAATCCAAATAATATAATGTTTAATAAAAATAAACTTAGTACTATTTTAATATTCGTATTCTTTTATAGTTGTTCATTTTTAGGTGTAAAAAAAAATATGATTCGAATTAAAGGTTCCGATACAATGAAAAGGCTTGTAACGGTTTTAGCTAATGAATATATGAAAAGAAATAGTGAAGTGTATATTAATGTTGCGGGAGGCGGTTCAGCCGAGGGAATCGAAACTCTTATAAAAGGGGAGGTCGATATTTGTAATTCTTCCCGTCCAATGAAAGCCGAAGAAATTGAGAGACTTAGTCTGTTTTATAACAAAATGGGACTATCTTTTTTAATCGGTAAAGATGCAGTTGTTCTTTATCTGAATAAAAATAATCCGGTTAAAAATTTGTCGCTTAATGATGTAAAGAAGATATATGAATGTAAAATAAAAAAATGGAGCGAGATAGGTGGGGATAGTGAAAATATTAAAATCATAACAAGAAACAGGTTTTCGGGTACACGTTTATTTTTTAGAGAAAGATTTCTTGACGGTGAACAAATATGTTCGGATGATTATGTTTTCCCTACTACAAGAGAAATAATTAATTTTATTGAAAATAATAAAGATGCTGTTGGGTATGGCGGTTACGGATTTAAAGGAAATATTAACTTTGCAAAGATCAATTCGGTATTGCCCGATTCAATTACAATTAGAAATGATAAATATCCGGTCACAAGATATCTCCATTTTTATACAATTGATGAACCCAAAGGAGATGTTAAGGCGTTTATTAATTGGGTTATTTCAGAAGAAGGACAGAAAATTATTGAGAGGGAAGGATTTATTTCAATATGGAAATAATTAATTGTTGTACAAAAGCATTTCACTTTGTTTGAAATAATTTTAATCCGGTTATTCCGATTACAATCAATAACATGAATAGGAAGTCAAATAAACTGTAATGTTTATTTAAAAGAAGTGATTCAAATAAAATTATTCCTATAGTTGCAATGCCTACCCAAATCAAAAATGCCATACCTAATGGAATAAATTTTAGCGACGTGGAAAATAAGAATGCACTCAAAAAACCAAATAACGTATAAGTAATTAACGGCGGGAATTTTGTAAATCCTTCGGCATATTTAAGACTTATAATACAACCTACTTCCATTATTCCCGATACAATCAGAGTAAACCAATGCATTCTAAATATATCCTCAGAACGGTTAAATTTTAATACTTGAAAATTTTATTAGATATTGGAACTAAAAAATTCAACCAATTGAACGTCATTTTTTGTAAAACCAATAAAATAACTTGGGTTAGTTGTCCAACTGCCGGAATTAAAATATTTAATACCGTTTATATCAGCTTCTTCTGCATAGTGAGTGTGACCGCAAATAACTATATCTGCATGACGATGCTTTGCATATTTAGCAGCTCTTTCGCGAACAATCTGAATATTCCTTAAAAATGCTTTTGAATTTCGCTTTAACCATTTACTGATTCTCATATTTGTCGGATCGAAGTAAATTGTTAGTTTGTAAATAATGTCAGCTATATTAGAAATTAAAGGATATTTACTTGTAAAAACATCAAAAACATCGCCGTGCATTACTAAAACCTTCTTCTTATTCCACTCAAACAGATATTCGTCAAATACCGTAATGCCCAATAATTGCGTGAGTAAGTCTGAATAACCATCGTGATTGCCGCGTATCCAAATAACTTCGGTTTTCTTATCATCCGAAGTTAATTTTCTTAACATACTCAGAAGTCTCCAATGTTTTTTACTCAACCGCCGCATATTAATGGAATCAAATATATCGCCATTAATTATTAACCTGTCAAACTCAATTTTTTTAAACAACTGAAGTAATGAATTTACACGAGATAGTTTACTTCCCAAATGAATATCGCTGATAATTATTGTATTGAAATATTTAACAGGTTTTCCGAAAACTTCTGCAAAATCTTGCTTAGACATTTCGTTTATTAGATCTTCAATTAAAATTTCTCCTGGTTCTTCATCAAACGCTAAATAACCGGAATTATAAATTTCTTCGTATAATTTTAAAGTATTGTTTGACATTCTGTTATCCTTAATTAGTCATAAAAAAACTTTGTTTTTATATATTAAGATTAGTTGAAAAAGGCTGAAGTAATGAACCTTTTTGAATTGTAAAATGATTATTTCTCCAACTTATTCTAGAATTAATAAATGGGATGTACCACAGCAGACCGATTATTAAATCCTTTATTGGAATCACTATTAGTTGGTACCTTTTTATATCAGATTTTATTAGACTTAAACTTATGGAGTCAATTAAAGATTTAACTATTGATATTATAATAAATTGAATTATGCCTAATTCGTTATGCAATATAAATGCAAGAATAAAACTAGTAGAAATCGGATTTGATAACGATTCCAGCAGATATGTAGTAATTTTAATTTTTGCCCGCATTTTTGCCCAGCGTGAATGACGGTTTAAGAATTTTTTTAATGTCCATTTTTCATTTATGTTATTAACAAGAACAGGTGCGGTTCTTATTTTATAACCCATTTCCATAACTTTAATTCCCATCATGTAATCTTCTGCTAAATAATTTTTAAATGCTTCAAACCCTCCGATTTTTTCCAAAAGATATTTAGGAATTAAAATTGCTTTTCCTATAACAATGGAAATTTTAGCTATCCGTGAAGCCACAAAGACACTCGGAGATAAAAATGCATTAAGGTGAAGATTTTCCATTAAGGACGAGATGTTTTTTGCCCCGATTCCACGAATAGTTGCTGTAACCAGACCAATTTTTTTGTCTTCGAATTCATTCTCCAATAGTTTTAAAAAATTAGGTTCAACACTTGTATTACTATCGCTGATGAATATTAAAGTGCCTCCGGCGCTTGGATACATATTGTATAAATTATTGATTTTAGGATTTAACCCGATTCGAAAACTGTTAATTATTATTTTAACTTTTACACTTGGGAATAATTTCATTAATTTTCTTATTATTTCTAAAGCGGGATCGCTATACGAATGTAGACCGAAAATAATTTCATAGTCCGGGTAATCCAATTTAAAGAATGATATTAAATTATCTCTTAATTGATCATCAATTCCTTTGATTGGTTTTAGTATGCTGATAAACGGATAACTTTTTTTCCCCTTAATCCTAATATCATTTCTTTTATCGAACTTATTCTTAAATATGATTACGGACAATATTTGATACAACAGCCCGAATAATATGACTAAGGTGAAAATTATAATTATAAAATTTCCCATTTTATTCCTTTGCTATTTGTAGGAATCTATTTGTATTCTATTCATTAACCGGTTGTACAACTTTCTTATTTGAATATTTCTTAATTAGTTTAGCATAGTAAAATCCGCTCGGCTTTATGATTCTGTCAAACTTATTTTCATAATCAACCCTTACAAGCCCAAACCTTTTTGATTTTCCTTTCAACCATTCGTAGTTGTCAATTAAACTCCAATAAAAGTAACCTTTAATATTATATTTGCTTTTAGCTTTGTTAACTACTTTTAAATGTTTCTTAATGAACATTTTACGTAGTCCTTCGTCGTTAGTCGCTATACCGTTTTCCGTAATAAATATTTCCTTGCCGGTTGCCGCAACTAGTTTAATAATTTTTTTAAGTCCTTTCGGATAAATTTCCCAGCCCATATCGGTTGCAGGCTCTTTGGGGAAAAGGAAAATTGGATTTTTAAAATTAAACTTGAATTGAGCATATATTCTGTAGTAATAGTTAATTCCCCAAAAATCAATTTTGTTATCTAATTTAATAGGTGAATCGTATTTAAGGACTGTTGGGAACCAATGAGCTAACCGATTTTGCCGGAACGCATTTAGCAGCATTTTATTAAAAAAAACATCTATACGATTTGTAACTTTTTTATCTAATAAAAACCAGTTCCGTCCTTCTTTGAAAATAATAAAATGTTTTGCAATACCTAATTTTGCTTTATTGTTTCTTTTTTTTATATAATCATAAATACATACATGAGCTTCCATCATATTTTTAATTGCATCCATCATAAACTTTAAATCCTTAATCCCGGGAGGAAATTTTGCATCACCGTATGCGGCTAATGCCCAAACAATAGGTTCATTAAAGGATATCCAATAATTGACTCTGTCTGAAAAAAGATCAATTATTATTTTGGCAAATTCACAAAAGGAAAAAATAGATTCTTTTTTATGCCACGGAGTTAATTCATGAAACCATTTTGGATGTGAGAAATGGTGTAACGTTAAAAAAGGTTCAATGTTAAGTTGATGAAGATAATCAATCATCTCCGAGTATTGCTTGAGTGCACTTTGGGAATACTTATTTCTCTCTGGTTCTATCCTTGCCCATTCAATAGAAAAGCGATATGAGTTTTGATTAAGTTCTTTTATTAAATCGAAATCTTTTTTCCAGTTTAACCAATGATTACTTCCATTTTCGTACAAGGGATTTAATCCATTGTTCCTGAATTTCCCCAGTGTTTCCCATTCCGTAAAATCATTCTTAATATTTCCCTCAATTTGGAAAGAAGAAGTAGCGGTTCCCCAATAGAAATTTTTCATTTGTCAACTTAAATAGTAATCAATTCAATTATAATGATATCTTTTATGTCTGTTAACCATAAGAGCTTTATTTATAATTATTATATGCCTTTTATATTAAACGGCAATTCTCAAAATTAGTTGCTCGAAATTATTTTATTTATTTTAATAGAAAGTTATCCAGTGTATGTTAAGCTAATATTAAGTGTAGTTTAATTTTTTATTAAGAAATAAACGTTTGCAATTCGAGTAGTATAAATTTTCAATTGTTAACAAAAACTTAATTTTGCTTAATCAAATTGTATGTATACATTGTTTCACAAGATATCATTTTGTAAATAGAGGTTGTAATGAAAAATCAAAAAACTATTGCATTAGTGGCTCATGATAATAGAAAGATAGATTTAGCGGAGTGGGTGGAATGGAATTTGGATGTTTTGGATGATCATAAGATTATTTGCACCGGGACAACAGGAGCATTAATCGAGGAAATATTCAATCGTAAGTCAGATAATTTAAAGTCCAAGTCCCGTAAAATTGTGACTAAGTTAAAATCCGGTCCGTTAGGTGGCGATCAACAACTTGGAGCTATGATAGCGGAAGGGGAAATTGATATTTTTATTTTTCTATGGGATCCGATGGAACCACAACCACACGATGTAGATGTAAAAGCACTTCTAAGGATTTCAGCGCTTTATAATATTCCGACAGCTTGTAATAGATCAACTGCTGATTTTTTAATATCGTCGGAACTATTCAAGCAAGATTATAATCCGCAGTTGAAAGATTACAGTAAATATGTAAATCGAAAAATCGATTTGAATTATAAGAGTTGAGTTAAGAAAAAATTGACATAAATCTAATATTTTCATAACTTTAAGGCTCGAAATTAAAAGATTAGGAGAAATTTATGTTTGCGGTTGTTGATATTGCGGGATCTCAATTCAAAGTTGAAGAAAATAAAAAATATTTTGTTCCGCGTCTTTCATCTGACGTTGATAAAAAAGTAACTTTTGATTCTGTACTGGTTTTTTCGGATGGAAAGTCAACTAAAATTGGCGCTCCTCTTGTAAAAGGAATTAAAGTTCAAGCTAAAGTACTGGAACATCTAAAAGATGATAAGGTTATTGTTTTTAAAAAGAAAAGAAGAAAATCATACAGGGTTAAAAACGGTCATCGACAACAATTAACCAGAATTGAAGTTACAAAGATAAGCAAGCCTAGAGCTTCAAAACCAAAAGAAAAAGTTGAGGAGAGTAAATAATGGCACATAAAAAAGGACAAGGATCATCCAGAAACGGACGCGATAGTAATCCTCAATATCTTGGAGTAAAACGATTTGGCGGCGAAAAAGTTTCGTCGGGTACTATTCTTGTAAGACAAAGGGGAACTAAATTCCATCCTGGTAATAATGTAATGAGAGGCGGCGACGATACACTTTTTGCTGTTGCAGACGGTTTTGTTAAATTTGAAAAGAAAAGGAACAATAGAAGATTTGTTAGTGTTTATGAAAGTCTTGGTAGCTAGATCGTTTTTAAATTGATGTTAATTAAATCCGGTTATTGCCGGATTTTTTATTTTTAAATTATACCGTCGTATAAACTAAGTTTCTTAGAGAAACTTAGTTTATTGAAAATATACTCATAAAAGGAAGTTTAGGATAAAAGCCCTAAAGAAAAGCCCGACTTTGACTTTTTAGAAAAGTCGGGCTTTTTATAATTCTTGAAATTTAGAAACCTAATTTTTCAAGATTTGCAACCGAGTTTTTAACTGCAGCCACAGAATTATTGAATGCGGTTTGTTCTTCATCGTTAAGTGTTAATTCAATAACTCTTTCAATTCCGTTTTCTCCAAGAACAGCCGGTACACCAATAAAATATCCGTCAACACCGTATTCGCCATTGAGGTAAGCGCTACAAGGTAATAATCTCTTCTCGTCGAGAAGTATAGATTTTGCCATCATAGTGGCTGCAGAAGCCGGGGAATAAAACGCTGATCCGGTTTTTAATAAACCAACAACTTCACCGCCCGCTTTTTTGGTCCTTGTAACCATTGCATCCATCACTTCTTTAGCTTTTGCAACGTCACCGTATTTTCTTTCCAGCATTTCAATAACGGGAACACCGTTAACATTTGCATATCTTAATAGAGGAACCATACTGTCTCCGTGTCCGCCAAGAACCATTGCATTAACATCTTGGACGGATACGTCAAGTTCCCATGCAATAAATGAAGAGAACCGTGATGAATCTAGAACTCCCGCTTGACCAATAACCCTGTTTGTAGGAAAGCCGGTAACTTTTTGAAATAGGGTTACCATTGTATCAAGCGGATTAGAAATAATTATTGCAATAGAATTTGGGGCATGCTCCTTAACTCCATTTGCAACGCTGGTCATAATTTTTGCATTAGTTGTAAGCAAATCTTCTCTGCTCATTCCCGGTTTACGCGGAATCCCGGCGGTAATTATCACTATATCTGCATTATCAATATCTTTATAATCGTTGGTCCCTTTTAAATTCATATCAAATCTGTCAATTCTGGATGCTTCATGAATATCTAAGGTTTTACCTTGTGGCAAGCCCTCAACGATGTCGAAAAGAATGACATCGCCTAGTTGTCTGGTAGCAATCAATTGAGCCATTACACCACCAATTTGACCACCGCCGATAAGTGCAATTTTTTTTCGTGCCATAACTTGCTCCTCTAATTATTTTAAAAGAATATTTTTGGATATTTACATCTTAAATATATGAAGATTTATTCCAATTGTCATTAGGGTCGGAGTCTAAAAAGATTTTTTTTATAGGATAAAGTAATTTTATGAAAAAAAAAAGAAGAAATTTTTGAAATGAAATAAAACGAGTATCTATCTGTTTAATGAAAGAGTTAAAGTTGTTCCTTTTGAAGAAAAATCATACTTAAGATCATCTAAAAATGAGCGCATTATATAAATACCTCTTCCGCTATCTTTGAGAATATTTTCCGGTAGAGTTGGGTTTGCAACATTTTCAAGCATAAATCCATTACCTTCATCCTGAATGATTATGTCAATTTTTTGTGGAAAAATTTGTATCTCGATGTAAACATTTTTATCTTTATCGGCTTTGTTGCCATGCATAATGGCGTTTGATGTAGCCTCGGCAACTGACAGCGCTAAGTTGCTTAATTTCTTATGATCTAAATTAGCTTCTTTAACCGCATCTAATATAAAATCTTCTATTTCGGGCAAAAGATCAGGATCGCTGGGGAAGGATTTCTTATATATTTTTAATGGTGTTTTTTCCGTCATATATCTTCTAAATAAAAATGAATAATTGCTTGAATAAGATAAAGGTAGATTCGAAACTTTTCAAGTTAAGTTTACATTTTAAATATTCCAGTTGAGGTATAAACTTAAGTTGGCTATTTCTTTTCGAACATTTAATTCCGATTTAATAAATTCGTACCAACCGTTCATGGTAATTAGTAATCCCGAACCCATAAAATATTTTAATTCTGCTAAAGGACCAAGACTTCTGTAATTAGAGTCCTTAAATTTCACATTGTTTTTATTATACTTATACGTAGTTAGTGTAAATAAACGTATGCCGATACTCATTGTTAAATTTGAATGTTGAAAGCTTAACTTAGGTATTGCAAAGTACTCAGCTAAAAATCTTTCCGGTTTGTTCGTAAAATTTGTCCATTTAAAATTTCCTTGCTCCGAAAACTTAACATACCCGTTTAGAGATAAATAAATATTTCTCATTACTTCTAAATTTGTTGAATCTCTAAAAGCAAATTGACGAAATGAATAACTCTTTACGTTTGGAATAATATCTTCAAAATCATATACGGTATAATTAGCAGAAACTTCAGCAGAATTTTTAGAGATCAAATATTTAGCAGTGAAGTTTCCTCCTGTCGAAAGTTTTAAGACTCGCCGTATATTGTTGTTTGAACTTCTTTGAGCAAAAATATAGACTATGTGGTTGAAGCTTCCTTCTAAGTTAATAAAGAAATTAAAAATAGAGCTGAATTTTCTAGAATATAATATTCGGAAGATTGTTAAAAGTTCATCCCTGTCGTCATAATTATTTTCACTGGGAGTGTCGTAAGCTAACTTTCTATGCAATATGCTTAAAGAAAGTCTATCTTTATGCGAGATTTTATAACTTAGTGCGCCGGATAAAATTGCTAACTGTGATTGATTGTTTTTCCTAAATTCCGATACTTGTCTTTCTTCATAAAATATTTCGTTTGCTCCGTTAATTCTGTTTGCACTATGTTTCTCCGTACGTTCCGAATATTCAAATTTAAATAATGTGTTTAATAATCTGGTGTTGTACCCCAGCATTCCCGATAAGTTTAATTTGAACTCTTCTATTTTGGAGTCGAAAGTTGATGCTGTAATATTGGCAGTTGGGATGTAGCGTGTATTTCTATTTATATCGCGGCGAAATATTTTACCGATTAAACCAAAGGTAAAATCGGATTTCATGGATGAAAAGAAAACCCTGTCTTCTATTAAATAATTTTTTGCAATCCTGCTTTGAATATTGTTTGTAATGTTGAATTCTCTTTGTAAGAGTGAATCGGCATTAAAATAAAAGTCTCTTCTTGTTTCGTAAAACTTAGCGGATATTGAATTGTTGAAATCGTTTTGGAATGAATTTGAAACGGTAATATCAAATAATCGTAAAGTATTTTTCCTGGGAGATATATCTTCATTTTGAAATTTCAAGAAGGACTCAATACTAAAATCGCTGAACTTTCGTCTATCCATTACTGTTTCAAGCCCGTATAAAAACCCTTTATCGTTTTCAGAGATTTGCCGATTGATTGAGAATCCTCCAAAAGAGATGAACCTGATTTTTGACAAAGGTATAATCTTAAAGTAAACAGAAGAATGAAGAATAGAAGCTTCGTTAATTGCTATCTTTCTGTTATCGGAAAAGATATTGTTTGTAGTATGCAATCCTATTTTTAGGAAAGGCGAGAGATTGTACTCACCTAAAAATGACAGGTATTGTTCATCCCTAATATTTTTTGAGGTCGATTTGAAAACTGTTGAAAGATAACGCTCATTAATACCGATGAAGAAATTATTGTTATTAAAATTATATCTAAGTCCGGAATTTAAATTAGTTGTATTTAATTGTTTCGTAAAAGCAGAATTCAATGATTTGTATTTGTAATTATCAAGAATAAAACTGACGCTGTCCCTGTTTATCTGCGCAAATATAAACGATGGGAAGAAAGAAAGGAAAAATAATTTTAGTAGTAACTTTCTCAAATCTATTTCCCGTTATTTGGAACTATAGTAAAACTAAATGTATCGCTGAAGCTGTTCGGATCGAAATTATCCGAAGTATATGTAAATACTTGCCAATAGTAAGTCTTAAACGGTTCAAAAGTAAACTGATCAAGCTTTACTTTAATATTACTATGTTTCTCTTTGCTCAGAAAACTAATTTCTTTCAAGATACCGGTAATAGCATTACTTCTTATCTGTAATTTGTAATTTGCCGGAAGTGAGGCCGTCTTGACGGTAAACATATCAAAATAGTTGACACTGGAATTATTTGATGGAAAGATAGGAAGTGGTTTATCTAAGAGAAAATCGGAAGCCTCTTGACTGGCTTTGCTTTTTAAACCGCCTTTGTCTTGGGTAATAATTTTGTAATTATATCTAACAAATAGTTTTAAGTTTGTAGTATCCGAGTAAAAATATGTGCTGCTGGAATCCAACAGATTCTCAACAGTTGTTAAAAAATTAGGAGTTGTATTTCGATAAATAAGATAATTCTTAATATCGGATTCGGGTGACGGGATCCAATGGATATAGATCGATTGACTCGAATCCCAATTTCGTGCATTAGCGGTTACTTCCCGGGCAATAAAAGGGATATATTTATTAATAGGTTGTGCATCTACGGAGTTTGTTAAACTGCTTTCCCTCCCGAAAATATCAACGGTACTTACTTTATAATAATAAAACTTTCGATATTGTAATGAGTCATCGTCGTAAAAGTTAGAAGTAGTAAAATCAATTTTTTTATAATTTAAAGTATCTCCGTCAGACCTGTAAATATTATATCCCTGTACTTTAGATCCATTGTTGGGGGTCCATTCAATTCCTATTGTTCCGTCAAAAGCATAACTTATTTTTAATCCAAAAGGTGCATTCGGAGGTTTGCCGGTATCGGTTATTCCGTTAATTTCATCCCTCTCGCAACCCGATAACAGAAGTAATAAAACTCCGATACTAAATGATAAAAACGTCACCTTTTTCAGGAATTGAAACTCTCTTAAAATTATTTTCCAGAAGACTGGATTTAAATTTTTGTTGTTGGTCATAATCACCGTGAACTAAAAAAATGTTTTGCAATCTACCTTTATCAAACTGATTACAATAAGCTAATAGTTCGTTTGCGTCTGCGTGTGCACTGAATGAATTCATAACTATTACTTCAGCGTTAAGTTTATATTCCTCGCCAAAAATTTTTACCGTTTCATTCTTTTCTACTATTCTTCTTCCTAAAGTGTAAGGAGCAGAATAGCCTACAATTAATACTATATTGTTCGGGTCTTCGATATTATTTTTTAAATGATGCTGGATACGTCCCGACTCACACATACCCGAACTGGAAATAATAACCATCGGTCCGCTTATATCGTTTAATCTTTTCGAGTCTTCAACCTCTTTTATATAAGTCAATTTGTTAAATCCGAAAGGATCTTCATTTTTAATAAGGAATTCTGCCGTCTCATTATCGAAGCATTCCGGATGGAGTCTAAAAACTTCGGTTGCATTTACCGAGAGGGGACTATCTACATAAACCGGAATTCGTTCAGCTTTATGTTGTTCGAAAATTCTATGGAAAGCATAAACTAATTCTTGGGTTCTGCCAACACTAAATGCGGGAATTACGACTTTGGCTTTTCTATCGTAAGCTTTCTTCAAAACTTTCGCTAATTGATCTTCTGAATTTAAAGGATTGTCGTGAAGTCTTCCGCCATAAGTACTTTCGCTTATGAAATAATCAACATCAGGAATTTTTTCGGGATCTTTTAAAATCGGCAAATTTGCTCTGCCTAAATCGCCGGAAAATCCAACATGTAATATTTTACCTTTTTCCTTAACTGTTAAATATGTAACTGCAGAACCTAAAATGTGCCCTGCATCGGCAAATGAAAGTTTAATATTCGGACCAATTTCAATTTCGCGATGATAATTGACCCCAACAAATAAATCCATAGTATCTTTTACATCTTGCTGTGTGTAAAGCGGTTCAAAAGGGTGCTGTCCTTTTCGTTCCCTTTTTCTATTAACATACTCAACATCCTTTCCCTGTATATGGGCGCTGTCTCTTAGCATAATGGAAGAAAGGTCTCGCGAAGCAAACGTTGTATAAATATTTCCGGTAAAACCTTTTTTAACTAAAGAGGGTAAATTGCCGGAGTGGTCTATATGCGCATGGGTCAAAATAACAAAATCTATTTCCGCCGGATCGAAATAATCGAAAGTTCTGTTAATTTCAAATGCTTCTTTTCTTTTCCCCTGGTAAAGTCCTGCATCTACAAGGAATTTAACTCCGTTTGCTTTTACATAATGCATTGATCCTGTAACTGTTCTGGCTGCACCAATAAATTGAATTTCCATATTTGCGACCTTTGTAAAAAATTTAAGAGATGGTGTAATTATTTATAAATATTTAAGTCTTAATTATTTTATAATTTTTATATGCATAATAAATTTCCTTGGCAGCGGTTTTAATAACTGTTGCTGTAGGTACAGCTAACAGCATACCTAAAATCCCATAAAGCTGTCCGCCGATAAGTATTAGAAGAATAATCATCAACGGATGAAAATTAGTTGCCATCGAAAATAATTTTGGCTGGAGATAACCGCTGTCGAAAGAATAAATTATTGTGAAGAGAATTACTATGCTGAGCAATTTAGAAAAGTCGCCGAACTGAAGCAGTGAAATAGTAATTGCCGGCAGCCCGCCGATAACAGGACCAAAATAAGGTATTAGATGTCCAATACCGGCGATTAAACCGATAGATATTGAATTTTTTATTCCTAAGATTGTTAATCCGATTGCAACAAGAGTCCCGACGATAAATGCATCTAAAATCCAGCCTCTTACATATCTTCCAAGTTGGTGCGAGATCGTTTTCATTACCCAGTACGACATTTCGAAATATTTGTTCGGTACAATATTAATGATGCCTTTAACGATTTGATTTTTATCTTTTAGTAAAAAGAATGTCATAAACGGTACAATTACCGAAATTGCTACAACGGAAATTATACTTGTTAAAATATCGCTTAGATTGTTTATAGAACCGAGCAAAAACGACGAAGCTACTTCATTAATTTTTTCGATTAAATTTTCAGAATTGATAAAAGGTAAGTAAAGGCTTATTTGCTGTTCGATATTTTTTATAAAGGAATTAATGTCTTCTCTATTAAAACTTTTAGAAATAGCATTCATTTGGAAAATAATTTTTGGAACGAAAACAGATAAAGCAAAAAATATAATTATGCCTGTTGCGAGAAAAACTAACAAAACCGCTACAAGCTGATTTAATCCGTTTTCTTCGAGCCAAGTTACAACCGGATTAAAAATTAGAGCAATTAAAAATGATATCGCCAACATTATTATTATATCGGAGAAAACATATCCGAGGTATAATAAGAAAATTATAGTGATTACAGCTGCACTTAATTTTCCTGTTTTATTTAAGTTAAGATTGCTTAAAGTCATAAAAGAGTTCACTTGTTTTCATTAAGAAATATAAATATAAAAGAAATGCTCAGAAAATTCATTATTTGAAATAAATTATTAAAAAAAATACGACAAAACAATCTGAAATTTGGTTAATTTTATATAAACAAATTAAAAAATAAGAGGCAAAAATGTCGCAATTACAAATTTTGGAAGAAATCAGATCAAAAGCAGCAAGCAGAAAAAAAACAATAGTTCTGCCGGAATCTCACGATGATAGAGTTTTGAGCGCTGCGGCTGAACTAATAAATAAAAATATTTCGCATGTTGTAACAATTGGTAATGATGAAGAAATTCATTCTAATGCCGAAAAATTAGGTGTTAATCTTAATGGAGTAAGAATAGTTAACCCGGAAAAGTCCGAAAAGTTATCCGACTTCACAAATATCTTTTTTAATTTAAGAAAGCATAAAGGTATAACAATTGAGCAAGCTCGGGAAACTATGAAAGATAAATTGTTTTTCGGTGCGATGATGGTTAAAGAAGGAATGGCTGATGCTTCCGTAGGCGGTTCCGCTTCACCAACCGCAGATGTTTTAAGAGCCGCAATACAATGCGTTGGAATGCCTGAAGGAATTTCAATTGTTTCCAGCTTGTTCTTAATGATTTTCCCGCAGCGTGTTTTTAGTTTTGCGGATTGTGCGGTAGTGCCTGATCCTGATGTTAGCCAATTAGCCGATATTGCAATATCAACAGCTGATAATCATAAAAAACTTACCGGTGAAGAACCTTATGTCGCTATGCTGTCATTTTCTACAAAAGGAAGCGCAAAGCATGAGTTAATTGATAAAGTAGTTGAAGCAACTAATGTAGTTAAAAATAAACGACCCGATTTAAATATAGACGGTGAATTACAGTTTGATGCTGCTATTATAGATTCCGTTGGTCAAAAGAAAGCTCCGGGAAGCCCGGTTGCCGGTCGCGCAAACGTATTAATTTTCCCTGATCTGCAAGCGGGGAATATTGGCTATAAAATTGCGCAGAGACTCGGTGGTGCCGCAGCTGTTGGTCCTATTGTTCAAGGACTGAAAAAACCGTTGTTCGATTTGAGTCGCGGATGCAGTGTTGAAGATATTGTAAACACAGCTTCAATAGCTGCTTTAATGGCTGAGTAATTATTTAAATAAACCAAGTTCTTTTGAAGAGCTTGATTTATATTTATTCTTCTGATTTTAACTCTTCTTTAACTTGTAATTTTGCAGCAATAAAATCTTTATGTTCTAAGCTAAGATTACTTGAAATTTTTCTTAATGTGTATTCTTCGTATTTATGCAAATAATGATCAACAAAAACTAATCGCCATAAATTCAGCATTATATTATATTTCTCTTCATAGGAAAAGTTTTTATTTATCACTTCCGTAAATTCATAAATACTTACACTGTTCTCAACCGATTCATTTGAAATCTTCAATAATTCATCAACTTCGCTTCTGCTTAAATTGAAAGTTTCCTCCATGATTAAAATAATTTTTTCTTTTTCTCTGGGATCATAATTATCGTCTGCATCAGCAACTTCTAAAAATAGAGCGCATGTTGCTATTTGTATTATTTTATTTTTATCAACATGTGAATGGTCTTCATGAGTAGAATTACTATTATGAAACATCTCTTTAAAATAGTTTAACATTAAATATTCCTTTTATTTATCGGCAACTTCTATTTCTTCTTTTTTTATTATTTTTGGCGGTCTTTCGTATAACTTTGTCATTTCATTAAAATGAGCCGTTAAGCTGCCGGTTATCTGATCCCAACTGAATCGCCATGTCCAGTTTCCTCCCGGTCTACCCGGAAAGTTCATTCGTGCATCTGTTCCTAAATTCAATATATCCTGCATTGGAATTATAACTATATTAGCAACCGAAGCATAAGCGGTTCTGATTATTTCATGAACCATATCATCACCATAGTAATTTAAATATTTTTGAGCCCATTGATAAACACCGCTGTTATTATTCTTTTCTGCTTCAAAAAAACCTCTTGTAGTATCATTATCATGCGTACCGCTATAAACTACACAATTTTTAATATGGTTATGCGGCAGAAAATTTTTATCGCCGTTCTCTCCAAAAGCAAATTGAAGAATTTTCATACCTGGAAATCCAAAACTATCCCGCAATTCCTCAACACTTTTTGTAATAACTCCTAAATCTTCTGCCAAGATTGGAACGTCTCCTAATTCTTTTCTTATTTCTTTAAATAATTTTTCACCCGGAGCTTTAACCCATCTTCCTTTTTCGGCTGTTGGAGCATCACCCGGAATTTCCCAGAATGCATCAAGTCCTCTAAAATGGTCAATTCTAACAATATCAACAAATTCGTACATTTTTGAAAGACGTTTTTTCCACCATGCAAAATTATTTTTCTCCATTAAATCCCATTTATAAAGAGGATTGCCCCAAAGTTGACCGGTCGGACTAAAATAATCCGGTGGTACGCCTGCAACAGTTTCCGGTTTACCATTTTCATCAACGGTAAACAAGGATTTATTGGACCAAAGATCTGCGCTGTCATAAGCAATAAAAATAGGCAAGTCGCCAACTATTTTTATTCCCTTTTCGTTTACATATTGCTTTAAGCTTCTCCACTGTTGATAAAAGATATATTGAAGAAATTTATGGTAATCGATTTTCAGACTATTTTCATTTTTCCAAGTATTAAGTTTACTTATATCCCGGAACTTAAATTCTTTTTCCCATCCACTCCATGCTCTCCCTCCATGAAAGTCTTTA
>BDSW01000279.1 GCA_002898175.1 bacterium BMS3Abin04 | reverse complement strand
CTTCGCCGTCTTCATCAATCGACATAATTGCCAGCCCGACAAATTTATTCGTATTTTTACCTGTTTTAACAAAAATACTTGTTATTTCACCTTTCGCTTTTGTCATTACCAGTCGCTGCCAATTTTTCTTCCTTAGGTCCTTTTCTATTCTTTTAACCTTGGATATTAATTCCGACTTGCTGCTTGGTGAAACTTCAAATGTATTTACTCTAATAAGTTTCAGTCCTCCGATTAATCCGGAGAGTTCGTTTGAATCTTCACCTTTACCTTGTGTAAAACTTGCTACCATCTTCAGCAAATTGGAATCGATTAAAACCTCGGTTGCTTCTTCGCCTTTTTCAAAAACAGACAGGTTTCCAAAGTTTACATATCCAGGATATTTAGAGTAATCTTCCTCTTGTGCAAAGACCGATATTGTGGTAAGCAACAATAGTGGAATTATTATTTTAATTAAGTTTTCCATTTTTATTTCCTCCTGTAAGTAGTTCGTTTACTGCATTAAAACTTTTTTGAAAAGGTTCGCCTATGCGTCTAACAAATACTTGTTTTTCTAACGTTTGCGTTGTGTTGTTAAAGATTTTTCCAACCAGCGCCAATGTTTGTTTTGCTTGTCTGTCTGCAAGAGCAATTTGCTGCCGGGAATAAATTATTCTTGATTGCCCGCTTTTATAAATCATTGAAGAAACAATTATTGCCCCGACCAGCAAAACCACAGCAGAAAAGGATACAAGCGGTTTGGCAAAAATTACAGAGTAAAAATCAAGCAAAAATCCTTTCTCATTTCCAGGTTGAACTTTTATTTTATTCTTTGCCTTTTTAATTATTTCTTCCGGAAATTCTGTTTTTATATCACTAATTTTTTGGGCGGTTTTAGAGTATTCGGTCAATAAGCGATGAACTTCTTCGTTTCTTTTAGCTAGACGCTTTATTCTTATTTTTTGCAAGATGTTTACATCGCCGTAGGCTGCTGAAATTATTTCATTTTCTAATTTTTGATTCATTTATGCCACTTGCTCCAAGTTTAACTCTTTTAGTTGTTTTTGTAATTCCTTTCGTGCTCTTAATAAATAAACTTTTACACTATTAATCGGGACATTAAGTGCTTGACTAATTTCTTTGTACTTTAATCCTTCAATTTCATATAACACAAATACACTTCTTAGTTTTTCAGGCAATTTTCTTATTGCTTTTTTTATTGATTCTGCGGCTAAAACATCGGGAAAATTATAAACTATACTTCCTACGCTTTGATTTGCAAAGTTATTATCATCATTCATGGAATCGAACGACATTTCTTTATTATTCATGATACTGCGTTTCCTTAAATAATCTATACATATGTTGTGTGTTGTTTTTATTATCCAAGCTTTTCCAGACGACATCTTAAAATTGCCTAAGTTTTTCCAAATTCTTATTAAAACTTCTTGAGTAACATCTTCTGCGTCCGGTTTATTTTTAAGCATGTAAAAAGCATAACTATAAATTCTATCTTTATTCTGCTGAATGAGAAAATTATATTTTGTGTTTTTTAGTATCATGCTGCTAAAGTTAAAGACGAAGTAAACAGGAAAATTGTTACAAATTCAAAAATAAAAATTTACTCAATCCCAGATTAACCTTACAAGACATTCTTGAAAAGTTTAAATATTTTATTATTTTAAATGATCTAAAAGCTTATTTGAATTTAATGAGTATTATAGAAATATAATTCTGTTAACAAATTTAATTTCTATTTGTAAAACAATACAGAGACCGGGAGAATACTCGCCTTTAATTTTAGCCAAAGAAAAATTAAATGAAGAAGAAGCTGAATCAGCAATAACTGATTTGAAAAATCTTTTCCGAAAAGCAATAGACGAAAGCGAAAAGTTAGGGAAGAAAAAATTCCAAAAAGAACCGTAAGAAAAAACGCTAATCATGATAAGCGCAGGCATATTCTGATAAATATTACAGTTTAACAAAGAAAATTTAAGGCGACCGGTGAATTAGTATCCTGGTGGAGCGTGTTTCACAAATTAATACAACTTTTTCGAGGTTATGTATGCAAATACATTTTTATTTAAAACCAAGTACAGAAACAGTTCCATTTGATTACCAACATTACCTTTTGTATATAATAAGCCATTCTTTAATTTACTATTGTCATTGAAATTAATATCGCTAATCCATCAATAAAAACATTTCCTATCCCGTGCCAAACCCCAATTGTTACAAGATTTTTAAAACGATAAAATAAAAAGGAAAAAAGCAATCCCAAACAGAATATAAAAACAAAACCGGTAAAGTTCGTTTTGTAAAAATGAAAATGTTCTGGTCCAAAGGTAAAAACAAGATTGCCGACAACGATCCCTATCCAAGCTCCCCAGCGCTTGACCAATACGGTTTGTAAAATACCCCGATAAAGAAACTCTTGATAAAAGCCATATAGAAATTCTCTTAATAATACGATGCTGCCCATTACAAGCAATCCGGAGTGATTTATTAATGCCGCAATTCTTAAAAAGAAAACAAATGAAAATATTATTACGACTATTGGAGTAACAATGAAAAGCATCCATTTATTTTCTTTATTCCAATTCTGCCAAGAAAAAATCCCAACTTGACTTAGTTTAGTCTTGCCAATTTTAATTACAAATAAACTCAATAAAAATATTAGTATTATTTGCTGAATTAAAATTATAAAAGGATACTTCTTAAAAATCAATTGTTCAATCAAAAACGACAAAACGGGTTGGATTATAATCATCAAAATAAAAATTATTATAAATCTATTAATCTGTTTTGTCATATTTTGCTCTTACTAAAATAATTTTGGAATTATCTTGTGAGTTTTTAATATATAATTTTCATAAGTTTCACCAAATTCTTTTATTAATATTTTTTCTTCTACTTTAATTCGATAAATTATTGCAAGTAAAATTGGAACCATAACAACAATTAATGAAATTAAACTATTCATTGCAATTGAGAGACCAAAACAAATTAGCAATAATCCTAAATAACTTGGATGTCTAATGTTTTTATAAATACCGCCTTTCTTTAATCTGTGGTCTTCTGTTATTACAACATCAACTGTAAACTCTTTGTTTAATTGAATTATTGAAATCCACCGGATAAAAACTCCTATCATAAAAATACTTAATCCAAAGAATGCTATCGAACAATTTAATCTATTCCATTCTTGATAATTTGCTGTAAAAAAACCTATTGTTAAACTTGTTGGTATAGTAAACCAAAACAATGCTAACGACTTTTTGTCCTTTTTTGTCTTAGTTTCTTTCTTTTTTGAATGCTTTATAATTGCTAAAACTAATTCTGATAAAAAAAACAGTATAGAAAAATATATAACAATTTTAATGCCCATGTCCTCTCTTCCTTATTTATTGTACGAAACTGTTGTTAATTCTCATAAAAATCATTTTCCCGTTCTATACTAAAAACTAATATTTGCCCCCACTACAATAGTTCTTCTTCCGAAATAACTCTTAATTACTTTTCGCCGGGTATAATTTTTATTATATGAATAACCGAATAAATTATTAAAATTAAGTATGTTTAATGTCTCGGCGTAAAATACAGCAAAATATTTTCCGAATAGCTGGTTAAGGTGTGTAATTCTAAAATCTAATCTTTTATAATCCGGATACCGTTCCGAGTTATTGTCTCCGTAAACCGGTTTAAATATGTTTTGTCCGGTTTCGTAAACTGATGAAACCACCGGTGTATAAGGTCTTCCTGTAGCATATTTAAAATTAATACCTACTTGCCACATTGCGGAAAAATTATATTTTGCAACAATTGAGAGATTGTGTGTTATGTCGAAATCGCTGTTAGTTAATGTTTCATCACTCATCCATTTCCTTTTAGTATGTATTAAGCCGTAAGAAATCCATCCGCTTAATCCGAAAGGGAGCTTTCCTTTCAGAATCATGTCAACACCCTCTGCAAAACCTTTTCCGTTATTATTATAGTTCAATAGTTTATCTTCAAGCGGAAGATTTTTGTAATCTTTATAATATCCTTCCACTCTTAACGAATTGCTGTTGTTAATTTTATAATTATACGAAACAACATAGTGGGTTGCTTTCATGGATTTAAGATCCGGATTTCCATCGGATTTGCCGAATAATCGCGCATCTGGAATTTGGTGAAATATTCCCCATCCTAATTTGAATGTTGATTTATCATTAAATTTGTAACCGAGTCCAATTCTCGGGTCAACAGTGATGAGGTTAAAGTCGGGTATGTAATCTGTACGAACTCCGCCGATAGCAAATAAATGTTGAATTCCCAACATGTTAGCTGTTCTAATTTCAGCATAAGCCCCGATTCTATTTCTCTTTATTTTTTCGTTCAATATTGTTCCCGGTGCATTTTCACGAATATCATATTTTTCTTTGGGGATAACGCCCAAAAATTGCTGAATTCTTTTTTCATATTCAGCGCCGGTTGATACTTTTAATTTTGAAGAAACTATTTTCTCTAAATCGGTTCTAATTTGAAAGACATCGTCTTGTTTTGTTAAATTAAGTATTCCCAATTTCCATATATTTTTATATGCGTTAAATGAAATACTGTTTTTCATAATTATATCGGAAAAAATAATATCCGTTTGTTGTAGATTTACGAAATTATTTTTGCTGTTTCCGTTGAACGTTCCGGTGTATTCTGCTCTATCCACATTCACACCCTGCTTATCGTCCGCCAAAAGTCCGAAAAGTTTTAGTCTTCCGGTTTTTGAATATTCATAGATCAACGATGCATTTAAGTTTTTGGATACCGGAGTGGTTGTGAAAGCATCGAGCGCCCCGTTAAGCCACATTATTGGTCGAGTATAACTCTGTTGTGCATACAAACGAAATCCTAATTTATCTTCTACTACCGGAACGGATGCACTTAGCGAAGCTGCTGCCATAGAAATTCCCAAATTAAAATTTCGGGTAAACGGTAAATTTTTGGTTTCAATATCCAGCACGCCGGATAATACGTTTCCGTACTTTGCCGAAAAACCTCCGCTTGAGAAATATATGCTTTTAACGGCAGCGGTATTCAAGTTTGAAAATAATCCTCCGTAAGAAGATTCCAATGTGTACGGATGATAAACCGGAGCTTGATCAATTAGCGTAACCGTTTCCGTAGGGTCGCCTCCGCGGACATACAATTGAGCACTTTCCGATACTTGTGTCAATCCGGGCATTGTTTTTAACGATTGAAAAATATCCGCAGCGCCGCCGGGAGTTGTCATTATATCCATCGCTTTAATAACAACTCCCTTTCCTTTTTCCGATCCGAATGAGCTGCCCATTACAACAGCTTCCGCCAGCTTAATCGTTTTTTGTTTAAGCACTATTTCCAACTTGTACAATTTTATGTCTTGGGAAAGATTTAGCTCTCGTTCATATTTTTTGTATCCAATCATAGTTGCAACCAACCTAAAATTACCTATGAATTTTGCTTTAAATCTAAACTCCCCTTTTTCATTTGTCATTGCACCGTCTGTTGTTTTAAAAAGATATACGTTTACATACGGAAGCGGCTTTTGCCGGTCATCCGTAACAGTTCCGCTTATAGTCAGCGTGCTTTGAGCTACCACGCAATTAGATATTAACAAGACTAATATGATATCTTTAATAATATTTAACATAATTTTCTCTTTGTTTTATTATTGAGCCGACATTTCAATATTGATAACTTTTTTGTTAACTGTGAACTTTGCGTCCTTGAAACTTGCAGGACCGAAACTACCGGTTGCATTATTTGAAAATCCGTAATCTTCCGTCGGCATTCCGAAGAGGTTTTTGTCAAGCTTTTGGTTTTCATTTTCGTCGTGGTAAAACTTAATTGCGTATGTTCCAAAAGGGATGTTATCAAATTTATATTTTGCCGTTTTATCCTTAATGCTTACAACTACTCTTCTGTAAAATTTATTTGATTCGTAGTTTTCTTCCGAGTTACTCAATGCTATTCTAATGTTTCCCTTATCGTTACTTAGGTTTTTGATTAAGATGTTCAAGGTAGAAACCTGCTCATTATTTTCACTGCTTTCGGAAACGGACTTTGTTTTCTGTTTAAGCAATGCGGGCAAAAGAACATACTTAACCCAAGAAAATTCGGGTTCCGCTTTTAAAGCCCCATTATAAACTTCTTCAGCTTCGTTGAGTCTTTGTAATTTAGTTAACGCCTGTCCTTTCCAAGCCAATGCTTCCAAATAGCCCCAGCGAATTACCCCCTTATTATCTCTTTTATAAAGAGATAGAGCTTTACCAAAATTTGTTATCGCTTTTTGAGCGCTTCCACCGAACATTTTAGGAGTGTGGAATAACATTATTCCTTTTACTAAATATACGCGGGGGTTTAATGAATCGTATTCCTGTGCTTGACCGAGAAGATTATAAATTTTTGACGAAATTGCCGGAGCTTCTGACGGATCTTTTGCCAGCCTCATCATATAAACTGCTGCCAGCAATGCTTTTGCTTCAGATTTAAAATCTTTTTTATCTCTTATGCTTTCTGCATTTTGAACAGCTGAATCAAAAAAGTCATCAAATAATTCATCGCTCTTATTTGTACTAGAAATAACCAATAATCTATATTGATTATAAGCCAAATAGTATTTCGCTGTGCTGTTGTTCGGCGCTATCGATAGCGCTCTTTCACACAAACCGATAGATTGCCGATATAACTTCGCATCGTATTTTATGAATGCTTCTTCAGATATTTTTTGAGCTTTTTGAACTAACTCCTCTGCGCCGGAACTAACAGATGCTGCTAATAATACCGTTACCGTTAGCAGTAAAATTACCATAGATAATAATATTTTACCCTTCATTGTATTTCCCCGTTTATTGTTTATAAAGTGCTTTGTTTTTTAAAGCTAATTAACAAAAAAATTATTTCCCTTTTATCAATTTTTCCAAATTTTCTACGTAAACCTCGAATGCCTTTCTACCCTTTTTTGTTAATCTATATGTCGATACCGGTTTTCTACCGATAAATTCTTTTTTAACATCAATATATTCGGCTTCGTCCAGCTTTCTTAAATGAACACTCAGGTTACCGTCGGTTGTTTTAACTTTTTCTTTTAGAAAATTAAACTCCGCTTCGTCCACTGCAACCAAGACGGAAATAATTGCCAGCCTGATTCTTGAGTGAATAATATCATTTAGCTGATGGTAATCAAAGTTTTTCATTTACTTATGCAAGTTCCTTTTTTGCTTGTTGATACAGAATAACTCCCGGAACTATTTGAAACAAGATCATCATTAAAGACATAATCCAAAACACTTGCATTCCGGGCCAATAAAACATTAGCATTGCGCCTGCCCACCAACCCAAAGAAAGCATTGTGATCCATTTATTACCATAAACCACGCCGCTAATAAAAAATGCTACTCCAAGTATAACCGAAATTACCGGACTTACATATACGCCGCTAACTCCGCCCGAAGTCGTTCCGATAAATCCGATAATCGTCATTGCAATACCCGACGAAAACCAGACCGCAGTAAGTATTTTTCCAGCCAAGGTTGCCGGCTTATGTTTTTTCCCTTGTTTAACTCCTTCAACAAAAGAATAAATCCACCCAATAGCTATAAGAATAATCCAATTTAATCCATAGTTATTTTGGACGTTGTTAACTGTCATATAATAGGAGGACAGTAGACCTAAAACAATTATAACTCCCCACATAATATAACCTACTCCATTATCGACCAACGTTTTTCGGCTATCCTGCATTATTTCCTTTATATAGGAAATTTCTTCTAATGCTTTCTTTTCGTCCATCTTTACCTCCAAAAATAAAGTGCTTTGTTTTATAAAGCAAAAATACTGTAAAAGTTTGTGTTTGTCAAGCAAAACTTTTTTAGTTATTTAATTTTGTGTGGTTTATCACGTCTCCGGTTAAACAGAAACACAACATCTTGTTTAAAAGCAATAGAACACAGATTAACACGGGAAAATATGATTTACACAGATTTTAGATATTAACGTTTTAAAACCTCAAAGGACACAAAACAATTACAAAGAGAAACTATATTTAATTTTTTTTCTCAACTCGTAACTCTAAATTCTAGACACTCTAAACTTAAAATTCTACCTTGTCAACTCTCAATTGCTTTTACAAGCATTCGCGCTGTCTTTTCCTGCGACTGTGTTTTTTATTACAAATTTATCTATTAGTTTTATAGGCGAGTCTAAAATATTGTTTGTTTTTTCTTTAGGAAATGCTCCGTATGTTTCTACTATAACCGAATCTTTTCTTACATCGTAAACCGTATAATTAAATGCTCTAAGTCCAACAAAGTTTTTTGAAGCCTGCGAGTTTTCTCCCTGGCCGTAAAAATAATGCAAAACCTTATAATATTTAACTGCTTCGGCGTAACTCATTTCTTCTCCCGGATAAACCGAGTCAATGTTTTCCGCCCTGTATTTTGGGTTAAAGTGATAAACCGGGGCGCCGGAGCTTCCCGTAATTATTTCGTAAACGCCATCGACCGATTGCCTAGCGTAAAGATGTTCGTGACCACAGATATGAGCATCTACATTATATTTTTTTAATATGTCCCAAAATTTATTTCTTCTGTTTAAGTACCACACGCGGGTTGAGTCTAACGGTAATTTTAAGTGTCTTCCCAAATTTGGCAGACCGTCTCTTAAGTGTCCGCCTGTCGGGAATGCCATTTCATGACTAAACACAAATATATGCTCGATTCCTCTTTTCCGTGCTGAGTAAAGGTCTTTTTCGAGCCAGTCTAAATTCTTAACATAGTGCCAATCTCTTCTATCGTCCGTAGTATCCAGCGGATCTCCGTAATACCAGTTATCGGTATTTATAATTGTAAAATGAGAATTGTTAAAATCAAACGAGTACGATAATCCTTTCTCGTCATCCGGTCCGTTTGAGAAAACATCCGGGAATGTTTTTCTAAAATTACCTTCATCTTTGCGATTTCTAACTTCATGATTTCCAACAACAGGCCATAAACGGGGCCAAACCATTCTTTTATTATTATAGATTGGCGACATTACGTCCTTCCAATGCTCTAATTCCCGGAGTGTTCTTTCCGGATCATACTCATGTCCGTTAACCATGTCCCCGGCAAAAACAACAAACTTCACATCAGGTTGAGACTCAGCCAAATGACTCGCTAAAACCGAAAGCACCGGGTCGTTTACCCCGTTGTAAGGACCGCGTGAATCCGACATAGCGGCAAACTTAAAACTTTGCGCTACTAAAACCGTACTGAGTGTAAAAGATAATATAGTTAAAATCCAAAACTGTTTTTTCATTTTATTTCCTAACTTATATATTAATTGTTTGCAAAATTACTGAATTAAAAATCCAATTTAAACTTTTGCCTAGAGATTCATCTCGATATCCGATTCCTTGTAGTTTTTTATAACCAGGGGGATTATAATCCCTATTATCAAAACAGCAATTGCAGAATAGAAAAACAAAAATCCAACAGCTTGGCAGTAATCCAATATTCCCAGCTTATTTAAAAGGTAGTGCCAGTCGTGATAAACTTTGTTTCCTCCAAGCAGTGGAAGTTTACGAGCTCTTGCGTCAGCAGCATAAACCCCGATGTTCATTAGGTTTTCAGCCAAGTAAAACAAACTAATTTGAGCGCCTATCCTTTTTTTATTTGATAGAAAATAATATATAAACAACGAGGGAATAATAATCTGCATCAACGATCCGCCGGCAGTATAGATAAACTTGCCGAATATTCTAAATATTCCATGACCTCCCTCATGAAACAATAAATTTAAGTGGTCTAAGATAAATATAAATTTTCCGTGATTAATTACTAAAAGAAAAGCAATCGGTAGTAATAAAACGGAAGGAATCCATTGCTTAAGCTTTTCATAGCTATCTGTATTAATCATTAAAAAAGATTTCTTATTTTATTAATATCTTTTGTTTGACCCAAGCTTAACATAAGCTTTACTCTTGCTTTTTGACCGTTTAGGTAATCGGTAAAAATAACGCCGGCTTCTTTTAACCGTTTTCCTGCGCCGGGATAACCGTATATATCTAGTGTTTCGCCTGCCGGGCAACGGGATGTTAAAACAACAGGAATTCCTTTATTAAGAACATATTGTATTCCCTCAAATGCCGGTGGAGGAACATTTCCTACACCCAAAGCCTCAACAACTAGTCCGTGAACATTGCTGTCTGCAGAAAACTTAAAGAACTTATTGTTTATACCTGCATATACTTTTATTAAGTCCACATTAGAATCAATTTTTTCGGTTTCTATATGCTCAAGTTTACGCGGCATCCTATTAAAAACTACCCATCCTCTATCGACAAAACCTAAAGCGCCAAAATCAAGACTGTGAAACGTTTCCATATTTTCAGTATGCGTTTTTGTTACCTCGCTTGCTGCATTAATCTCGCCATTTAAACAAACAAGTGCTCCCATGCTTTTGCTGTTTTCGTTATTACAAATATATATGGCATCTATTAAGTTTTTTGATCCGTCCCAATCCGGTTCCGAGCTCGTTCTCATTGCTCCGATTAAAACAACCGGTTTTTCCGACTTCACCGTAAGATCAACAAAATAAGCTGTCTCCTCTAATGTGTCTGTGCCGTGTGTAATTATTACTCCGTCAACTTTAGAGTCTTTAATAAGTTTTCTAACTACCATTGAAAGATCTAACATTAATTCAGGAGTCATATGCGGACTGGGATAATTACCGAAATTATAAACAGAAATGTTAGCAAGACTTCCTATTTCCGGAATCATATTAACCAACTCTTGTCCCAGATAATACGGAACGGCACCACCGGTCTTTTCATCAATTTTCATAGAAAAGGTTCCGCCGGTAAAAACAATTACAATATTTTTCATGTTTTTAATAATTATAATTTAGTTTTAAAAAAATTAATCGTTTCCTCAATCGCTGTGCTCAGTCTATATTCCGGCTCAAACCCCAAAACCTCTCTGGTTTCCTTAATAGAAGCAGAACTATGTTTTATATCTCCGGGTCTTTCTTTTTCATGGACAACATTACTTTTCGAATTTGTTAACTTTATTATTGTTTTTACCAATTGATTAATTGTAATAGTTTGTTCATTTGCTACATTAAAAACACCGATAACATTTTCATTTTGTGCAGCAAGTACGTTAGCTTTAACAATATCCCTGACAAATATAAAATCCCTGGTTTGCTCTCCATCTCCGTAAACAGTTATTGTTTCATTTTTGAGCGCCTTATAAATAAAGATTGGAACTGCTGCTGCATATTGACTTTTGGGATCCTGTCTTGGTCCAAAAACGTTAAAGTATCTTAGAGATGTTGTGCTTAAATTATATTGATCGGTATACATTTGCAGATAGTACTCGCCATCCAGCTTTGTTATTCCGTATGGACTTAACGGTTTTGGGCGCATATTTATTTTTTTGGGAAGTTCCGGATCATCTCCGTAAATAGCGGCTGAGCTGGAGTGAACCACTTTTTTAATTTTGTATTTTTTTGCCGCATCCAAAACATTTATAAGCCCGAGAACATTTATATTTATACACTCAACCGGTTTTTCGATCGATTCAGGAACGGAAATCATCGCGGCTAAATTAAAAACATAATCTGCTCCTTCCAACGCATCAAACACTTTTTCCTTTTCAGTTATGCTGGCTTTAACCAATTTAACATTATCAAGGTCTGCTATGTTTTTAATATATCCGCTTCGCAGGTTGTCAAGCACCACAACATCATTCCCCATAATAGACCAATACTCTGCCAAATGACTTCCAATAAAACCGGCTCCGCCTGTAATTACAATCTTCATTTCAATTTCCTATACATTATTTTCTTTTATTATTAGAGAAATAAATTTACACAAAAGTTATTTTTAACAAAGAATAAATTTTAATTTGTTATAACAAAAGAACTTAAGATTTTTATAAAAATTTAATTTGCTCAAATGGCAAATAAATCATATTTTCAAAGCAGGGTAGAACGATTAAATTTCTGTTGATATGTTGTGGACAAACCCTCTTTGTGAAACGTTTCACGAACATGTTTTTTTGTTTCTTTCTTTTTGGTTTTTTAATAATTATGTAAACAACCATTAAAAACCAAGCCTTAACCCAGTGTTATATAACTGGTTAGTGTTGTTTTTTTAATGTTAATAACTTGTTAATATTTTTTTTATTGCTCTGTAATTTATATTTTTTTGTTGTTTAATTGCTCTTTTTTTTACTTTAATTTTGTGGATAACTTTATTTTGGAAAGCAAAACTATTAATTCATCAGAACTTAAAAATGCTACAAATGTTTGGAAGGAATGTTTATCAATCATAAAAAAAAATGTTCCGTTTATAACATATAACACATGGTTTCTTCCTATTAAGCCTGTTGAGTTAAACGAGAGTACATTAAAAATTCAAGTGCCGAACAGTTATTTTATTGAGTGGATAGAGGAACATTTTAATACTCTTATCAATAAAACCGTATTCCAAATGCTTGGTAATAACGGAAAATTAGTTTATATAATATCACAATCCGATTCTTACCAACCGGATCTTTTCTCGGAAGATTTAGATACTACTATCAAGCTTCCAAAAGAAAAGAGTATTAAAATTAACGAAGAAGAAAAAGAAGACTCTTTTGACAATTATTTAAGTCCTCGTTACAGGTTTGATAATTTCATTAAAGGCGAGGGGAATCAATTGGCTAGAGCCGCAGCAATTGCAGTTAGCGAAAGCCCTGGCGAAACTTCTTTTAATCCCCTTTTTATTTATGGAGGCGTCGGTTTAGGAAAAACTCATTTGATTCAAGCTATTGGTAACAAAATTATTTCTAATAATTATAAAAAAAGAGTTATCTATTTATCCTCGGATATTTTCACCGTTGAGTTTGTTGAGGCAATTCAATCTAATACCGTAAATGAGTTTTCTAATTTTTATAAAAATATGGATGTCTTAATTATCGACGATATTCAGTTTTTAATAGGAAAAGAAAAAACTCAAGACTTATTCTTTCATGTTTTTAACACTCTTCATCAAGCTGGCAAACAAATAATTTTATCCAGCGATAAACCACCTAAGGATCTTAACGGACTAAATGAGAGGCTTATTTCCAGATTTCAATGGGGTTTAACAGCAGATATTCAACCTCCTGATTTTGAAACCCGGTTAGCTATTTTAAAAAATAAAAGCAAAAGTTTCGGTATCTCTCTTTCCAACGATATTATTGAATATATTGCTTATAATATAAAAAACAATATACGCGAGCTTGAAGGCTGTTTAATAAAGCTTTTAGCTAATGCTTCTCTTGGATCTGCAGATATTAATTTTGAGCTGGTCAAAAAGACCGTTAAAGAAATTGCCACAGTACGCGAGACTAATATTTCAATAGATTTTATCAACCAAGTAGTATGTAATTATTTTAATGTCGATGAAAATAAAGTAAGAGAAAAAAACAGAAAAAAAGAAGTTGTTTTAGCTCGTCAAATAGCTATGTACCTCTCTAAAAAATTAACACGCTCATCTCTTAAAACTATTGGTCTACATTTCGGAGGAAGGGATCACTCAACTGTTATTCACGCTTTCAATAACATTGATAAACTAATTTCCGAAGATATCGCTATGAAAGAAATAGTAGAAACAATAAGAAATAAAATTGAGCTAAGCGTCTAGCAAAATAAATCCACAACAACAAACATTTATTAATCATATTTTTTAATATTAAATTGTAACTTTGTTTACTAATTATGATTAATTCTTTATCCAAAATATTATTTTTTATAATAATTCATAAAAAATACTGTTAATAACTTGTTAATCTGTAAGTACTGTTTTGTTAATAATTAAGATAAAAACCTTACTCTCTTTAAGAAAGCGCTATTACTAATAATTGTTAACATTCCGTTCAAGCTCAATTGTTTTTTAATTCCTTTAGTTATAATGTCTTATGGGCTTATTAACATGTTAACATCTTTATTATTATTATTAATTTATTTAAAATAATTAATTATATTAATAATAAACAAAACAATTGTGTATAATGTTGAAAATTGAATATAATGGTAATATTTGGTAAATTTCTATATTAAAAACTTTTAAAAATTTAGAGGGTGATTTATGGAATTCAAGGTTAATAGTAAAGAACTGGAAAAAATTCTTGCTCGTGTTTTTCCTGCCGTTCCTTCGAGAACTCCAATGCCGATATTAGAAAATTTTCTTTTTGATATTTCCAACGGCTCATTAACAATTTATGCTACTGATCTTGAGATATCATTAAAATCATCATTAAATATTGTAACTGAAGAAAACACAAAAATACTATTACCCGCTAAACTTTTATATGATGTTGTTAGATCGCTTAAAGATACAACACTTAACTTCGAGATTTTACCAAATGGACGAATTAACTTAACTACAGAACACGGTCAGTATAGTTTGAGTTACTTAGACTCAGAGGACTTTCCGGATATTCCGTCGTTTCCGGATAAATCTAATGACGGTGAGGATATAAACGAAATTTCGATTGGCGGAAGCGACTTAAAATATGCCCTCGAAAAATCCTCTTTTGCTTTAAGTAAAGAAGAAATGCGTCCTGCAATGATGGGTGCTCTGTTCGATTTTTCGGGTGAGGGATTTAGAATTGTTGCAACAGATGGTCATCGTCTTGTGGACTTCTTACGCAAAGATATTAGTGTTGATTTTAATGAGCAATATATTGTTCCAGAAAAAGCAATCACTGTTTTATTAAAACTTCTTGATGAGAGAGATGTTAAAGTTTACTTAAGTAAAACGCATATATCGTTTAGCTTAAATGATATTGAATTAATTTCAAGACTGATTAAGCATAAGTATCCTGATTATAAAAGTGTAATTCCGTTAGAAAATGAGTTTAACTTAAAAGTAAAAACTAAAGAACTTCATGATGTTATTAAAAGGATGATGCTTTTTTCCTCAACTAATACAAGAAGAGTTAAATTTTCTGTTGATAATAATAATTTACAAATTTCCGCTGAAGATGTTGATCTTGGTGCATCCGGTAAGGAAAATATTCTTTGTGAGTATGACGGGGATCCTTTAGATATTGGTTTTAATTCATCGTATGTCAATGATGTATTAAGTCATATGAGTACGGAAGACGAATTGATATTTAAACTACACTCTCCGACAAAGGCTGTAATAATTTATCCGACTAAAGAGAAGGAAAACCAAGATTTAATGATGCTCCTTATGCCGGTTCGTTTGAATAATTAGTATGATATTGAATTATTTAGAATTAAAAAATTTTCGTCTGCATAAACATACAACCATAAATTTTTCCCAAAAATTAAATTATATAATTGGTGGAAATGGGCAGGGAAAAACATCTCTACTCGAAGCAATTTATTATTTATGCACTTCGAAAAGTCTAACTCAGTCTTCTGATAGCGAGGCGGTAACTTTTAATAATAGTTTTTTTGAAATTACAGGAGAGTTTAATAACGGGTCGAAAAATTATATACAAGTTTTGTACAATAATGAGAACGGTAAAAAAGTTATATTCCTTAATAGCAAGCAAGTGTATAGATCGTCATCAATAATCGGTAAGTTTCCTGTTGTTACTTTAACACAATCAGATCACTTTATAACAGCAGGATCTCCATCGCATAGACGAAAATTTATAGATTCCGTAATTTCTCAGTCAAGTGAAACATATCTTAAAATGCTTTTAGAGTATAATAAGATTTTGAGACAGAGATCATCATTGCTGAGCAAAATCAAAGAGACCAAAAATCCAATATTTTCAGATGAGTTAGAGGCTTGGACAAAAACCCTTATAAAAACAGGTGCTGAAATAATAAAACATAGATTATTGTTTGTAAAAGATTTTGAGAAATTTGTAGCTGATTCATTTAAGGAAATTATGGAAGAGAAAGAGATACCAAAAATTAAATACATGTTTTTACAAAACGGTGATGAGAATATAAATATAGAAGAACTTTTTGAAAGGTTGCTTATAAAGAAACGACATGAAGAAATTATCAGAGGATTAAATCTTGTTGGTCCTCATAGAGACGATTTTATTTTCTTTATTAATGGCTTTGAGTTAAAAAAATACGGATCCCAAGGGCAAAATAAAACATTTCAGATTGCATTAAAATTCGGGCAATTCTTTTACATGCAAGATAAATTAAATAAAACCCCTGTTTTTTTAATGGATGATGTTTTTGGAGAACTGGATTCTAATAGAGTAAAAAAAATCAGTAAATTTTTAAGAGAAGTTGGACAGGCATTTATTACGTTAACAGATTTTGCAAACTCCGAGTTTTTAACAAAGTCGGAGGATGATCTTATGATTTCGCTTAATAATGGGGTTGTAGCGAGTGCGTAGTAAAACAAAAAGAGTTGGAGAAGTTTTAGAGTCGGATAAATCGTTTAAGTTCTTTATCAAAGCAGCAAAAGAGCAGGAAATTAAAGAGAACTTTTACAAGATGTTTCCAAAGCTAAAGAGTTTTGTTAGAGTAAAGAAAATAGTTAATACTACTCTTTTTTTAAGTGTTGAAAACTCGGTTTTAAGGAGTGAATTAAACTTAAATAAGCAAAAAGTAATAGAAACAATTAATAAATACATAAAAGAAAATTTATTAAAAGACATTAAATTCAGCAAATAGGGAAAGGTACTGTTGTGACAAAAGAAAAAGCACAGAAAAATTATACAGCTAAAAATATAAACGTATTAAAAGGTTTAGAAGCCGTTCGTAAAAGACCGGCAATGTATATTGGCGATATTGGTGCCAGAGGACTACATCATTTGGTTAACGAGGTTGTTGATAATAGTATAGACGAAGCACTTGCAGGATACAACGAAAAGGTG
>BDSW01000278.1 GCA_002898175.1 bacterium BMS3Abin04 | reverse complement strand
TTTCGTTTACTAAGTCTGTAACTCCATATCCGAAAATATCATAGACTTTTAATTATAGAGAATGAAAATTTTCGTTCCCTATGACTCCATTTCATATAATCTATTAAATTCAGTTTTAATTGACTCATACCGGACAGGCATTCTGTCCGTTTCCGTAAAAGCATGATTAATACTATTATGCAGTAAAACTGACGGACATTCTTTCTTGAGAGGAAAAGGAATGGCTTTTCGCATCTTCTCAAAAATTTCCGCAATACTTGTTTCTTGAATGTTACCAAATGAAACCGGTAAAAATACACACGGGTTTACGTTCCCTTTACTATCAATGTAAAAGTGCGAGAGACCTCCCATTAGACAACCGAAATTCTTTGGACTTTCCAAGAACGCCAAATTATAAATCAAAGGATAATCTTTATATTTTTTTGAAGTATTTCCTATCAATGTAAATTCCCTGCTTACTGCAATTTCATCTTCATTTAATTGTACTTCTCTAAAATTATTCAGATAACCTCCGTTCGGCCTTGGCTCCAGCAGTTGTATCATCGAAACGTTTAGAGATTTTGCTAATTCGAATAGTTTATATAAACCGTTATTTTTAATTAACTCTTTTGAAATACAAGAATTAATATATGTTAGAATGCCAATATTATTAAGTGTTCTAAGTGCTTTGTTGGCAATATTAAATGCACCTTTATAACCCCTTAATACATCGAACCTTTCTTCTTGAAAATCATCTAATCCAACTGCAACAGCAGAAACCCCTGCTTTAGACAATTGTATAGCTTTTCCTTCTGTAAGACCAAGCCCCGTTGTATGAACATGAACTTCTGATTTGGATTTGTCTACATATTTAACCAGCTCTATTAATTTTTCAAAACTTAGGAGAGGTTCCCCGCCTGTAAAAACTATAATGCTAACACCATTTTTTTGCAGTTCATTTATAGCCGACTTCCAAACATCGACCGAAACTTCACTTCCTATATTTATATTATGTTTTTCGTAACAATGTTTACAGTTAAAAGTGCATTTATTAGTTATTGCAAGCAAAACGGTATCTAATTGTAATTTTTGTGGTGAACCAAAGCCACTAAAATTTAATCCTCCTTTAGCCACCATATTATCATAAGCTTTTGACGGAAAAGAGGGTATTGAAGGTGTAGAATAATATTTGCCTCTAAACTTTATTACTTTCAACAAGGTTGTTTTATTTCTTATACTAATTATTTCTTTGATTGATTTAATCGGATTTCTTTGGAATAAAGGATAATTCTTAAAATTGAAAAAATATTTTCCAAGTCTTATTCTTAAAATTAAAAACAATCCTTCCAGATCATTTATAATCTTTGGAGAAAAATCATTATCCGGTTTCATTATAATTTACCTTAATTTTGTGTCGATGCGATTTCTTTTTTCCAATTTAAATATTGTGAATTTGAATACTTTACAATGTAACCGGGTTCGAATGCTATTTTATTTAAGATTGCAAAATTAGCCGGGACTGATTTATCTAAATGGATATCATAGTATCCGGTGGTTTTGGCAAATAATGTTCTATCAAAGCCCTTTCTTGTTTCAGGCGCTTTAAATTCCAAATTTACTTGTTGACCTTTTACGGGTTCAATGTAATATCGGCTGTCAACACTTGATAATAACTCGGTAATTTCTTTGTCATTGCTCGATTTAACGGCATTTGGATTTAATTCCGTAATATATATTTGTCGTTGCTTGCTGTAATCAACTGCGAAATAATTGAATGTCCAAAACCCGATTGGCGGGGTCAGCATTATATCAAGGTTTTCTCCTTTAACATCTGAAATATTTAATGTGATGACTCTCTTTTCGGTAATAAATGGACCGCCGCCTAGAATTATACCTTTTGTTATCCACCTTTCTCCTACTTTTACATTAACCTTTAGCTTATAAACTTCCTCTCTAAGATTCCAAGCTTCCAGTTGAGATTTTATCATTGGATTATTTAAGGAAGAATACCATTCTTTAACTTTATTACCGCGAAGTTCCGACGTTCTTTTCAGCATTTGAGAACCCCACAATGTAGTGCCCACATCAAATACAAATTTAACGGACGTTGCGTTAACCGGTTTTGGAAAGGTTAAGTAAATACTGTCTCTCCAAGTTTGTCTTTCCAATGGATAATCAAAATCTGACTTCCATAAAAAGAGATCATCTTTTTCCAAAAATTTCAGAATATCATCTCCCTTTTGGTCGGAAGCCCGAATTGGTAATAAACTATTTTCTAATGTTAAAAAATTATCGTTATAATCGGGAACAACAGCGGTGTTTTTCTCATGATCAACGACTAAAAGCTTTAGTTCATCTGTATACTGAGTTTCGTCGACTTGATTTGATAATAGTATCTTATATTTCCCATTTGTTTGTTTTAAGTGTTCCAGTAAGGAATAATCCGTTCGTTTCAGCACTTCGCAAATGGCGCCACCATACGGTTCGCCATCAAAAATATATTGTTTACCATCAAACGAATAAATAAAAGGACACGATTCCTTTGTTGCTACAATAACCGCAATTGCCCCAACAGCACCCCCAAGCAGGCATCCGGTTGTTGCAAGCGCACTAAACTTTTTAACATAAAGAGAATGAACATCATTAATATTTACACTATCTTCTATCACCCCACTGGGATTATCTATCGATTCTTTTTTATTTAACGGTATTACATAATGAATAAAGCTGTCCTTGTAAGCAATAATCGGTTTAAAGTGATATTTTTCAAAATCAATTGTTTTTCCGGAATCCGTAATTATTTTTTCAATCCTCCAATCCGTATCCTCGAGATACTCTTCTTTTGTGATTTCGGTTGTGGTTTTACAAGCTGTAAGTGATAAAAAAATAAGCGCAAATAATAGAAGAATTCTTTTAGGGTAGGGTTGAATAGGAAACATTTTTACCTCCACAATATTTATTAAGTTAATTCAATTTTGTCGAGAATAAAACTGCGTTTTTATTGAAACTACAAGAAATAACTTGCCTATACTTCACATAGTTTCCCTGCTTTAATCTTTCATAGACTAAAGTATTTTTTATAACTATAAGTACATAGGAATTTCTAATTGTACAAACTAAATTGTAACATTTCGCCTTGGGAGAAGCACATTAGAAAAGTAATGAGAAAAAGTTCAATAACAATTTGTCAGAACGTTTCTCTCAAGGTTGGTAAATAGATTTAAACTCTTAAAGAAAAATAAAATTACATAAGCAATTTGTCAAGACTTAAAACAAAGCTATTATAAGCAATAAGGACAAATTATCTTATTTAAATTGACTATTCAGAAAAACCGGAGTTTTTAAAAATCTCGCTTTAAATTATTCGGTAAATGTAACTTTAATTTCAAAGTCAATTGGACTTGTAAAATTAGAATTTCCTGATCGCGGCATTCCGTTCGGTCTTCGTCCTCTTCCCCTTTGCATTCCGCCCGTTCTACCTCCAATACCATCACGACGCGACGAACTTGCTGCTCTGTTTGTAATTGATCTATTTGGTTTAATAGAAGTAAACTTGAGTGTTATAATTCCATTTTCTATAGAAGTTAAATTGATAGGAAAATATTTATCTCCTTTCTTTGGAATTTTTATTTCGTAGATAAGTTTCCCAGCCTTATAACCCAAACCAATTTTTACGCCGTTTTTCTCAGCCAAAGAATAAGCTCCGAGAGGGAAATTGTCATCGTTAATTAGTAAATACTCACTGTTATTAATTTTAATTTTGGCGACCATTTTTTCAAATTTTTTACTTCCGAACGAATTTCTGTTTGATTCTACTATTTTATTTGGCATTGCTCCTTTTTCTTTAATCGGATATTGAATTCCGATGGTTTCACCTTTTTCGTTTCCAGGTTCTAACCAAATTGTAAATCCCATGTGCAGCATTTTAATTATGTTTCCTTTGTCGGCTGTGGATAAAGAGAGATATAAATTTTCCGAATCATTCGAAACACCCACAGCCA
>BDSW01000277.1 GCA_002898175.1 bacterium BMS3Abin04 | reverse complement strand
TAAGACTATAGCCGATATTATTTTTTAATTTCGGTCCCATCTTTGGTGTCAACAAGAGTAAACCCTAATTCCGATAGTTTCTCCCTTATCTGATCTGCAAATTCATAAAGCTTTTCTTTTTTAGCTTTAGTCCTAATTTGCACCAATAAATCGAGCAATTTATCGACCGTTTCGTTTGTACTTTCGGAAGCTGATACGGGTTCTTGTATAATTCCAAGGACAGCTTCAGCGGTGCTGTTTAAGAAATCCAAGATATCTTCATAAAAATTACTTCCCCATTGTTCATCTTCACTAAGGATTTTATTTACATTTTTAATTAAATCAAAAATCACTGCAACAGCTTTAGGAGAATTGAAATCATCATCCATAGCTTGCTCAAATTTATCATAATAAGTTTGAATTATAAATTCAGGATAATTCCCGTCCGGTTCAGCTTTATCTAACTTATTATTTATCGTTTGAACGAAGTTAGTAATTTTTTCAAGTCCTTTTTGTGCAGATGTTAATAATTCATCACTAAAGTTTAACGGACTTGCATAATGAGCTTGGCTGAAAAGGAGTCGAATAGTTTCTGCGGAGAATCTTTTAATCACATCTCTAGCTGTAAAAAAATTACCCAATGATTTCGACATTTTTTCATTTTTAATATTCAGGAAACCAAAATGGACCCAATATTTTACAAACGGTTTATGACTTACACCTTCGCTTTGAGCAATTTCATTTTCATGATGCGGAAAAATAAGATCGTGACCGCCGGCATGAATATCGAAGGTCTCTCCAAGATGTTTCATGCTCATTGCCGAGCATTCAATATGCCAGCCCGGTCTGCCTTCACCCCACGGACTTGACCAATGCGGTTCTCCTTCTTTGGCGCTTTTCCATAAAGCAAAATCGAGAGGATTATGTTTTTTATCATTTACTTCTACACGTGCGCCGGCTTCAAGATCATCTAATTTTTTCCCGCTTAATTTGCCGTATTCCTTAAACTTATGAACATCGTAAAATACGTCACCGCCGGTATTGTAAGCAATTCCGTTTATTTCTAATTTTTTAATAAGTTCAAGAATTTCTTTAATGTGTCCTGTAGCTTTCGGATAAACATCGGCCTTTTTTATCTTTAATTTTTCAATATCTTCAAAAAATGCGTTTGTAAATCGTTCCGCAATAACAGATGCTTCGACATCCTCTTCATTAGCTTTTTTAATTATCTTATCATCAACATCAGTTAAATTCATAACAAATTTTACTTTGTAACCTTTGTAGCGTAAGTATCTTTGCATTATATCCGCCATTACAAAAGAGCGCGCGTTTCCAATATGGAAAAAATCGTATACGGTTGGACCGCAAACATAAATACCGACATTCGGAGGATTTACCGGTTTGAACTCTTCTTTTTTCTTTGTAAGCGTATTATAAATTTCCATTTCGATCCTTAATTAAATTAGCTAAAAATAATGATAGGTAAATGTATTAGCAAATTTATTGTTGAACAATATTTAAAAATCGAAGTGGTTACGATAATTTTTATTAAGATACAACTTGGGTACTTTTTTTATCTCGTTTTATAAAATATGAATGAATGATTGAGTGAATAATTGGATGAATGATTGATTGTTGATTGAATGTAGATGAATATGTAGATTGAACCGATAAATTTTTATCTTTTTCTTTTACTAATTTCAGTGTTTTTAAACCATAAAGCGGATTTATGCTTTACTTACTTATAGTTTCATTCATTTGGGCTTTTTCTTTCGGATTAATCAAGGGAAGCTTAACCGGTTTAGATCCTAATTTTGTTTCATTTATCAGATTGTTAATTTCATTTTTAATTTTCATTCCTTTTCTTAAAATAAAAAATTTAACCCATGCAAATAAAATAAAACTTATTTTTATTGGGATTACTCAATATGGAATTATGTACACAGCTTACATTTTTTCCTATCAATATCTTAAGGCTTACGAAATTGCATTGTTTACAATTTTTACTCCTTTTTATGTTACGTCTATTAACGATTTATTGGAAAAGCGATTTCATAAATTGTTTTTTCTCTCTTCTTTCATAGCAGTAATCGGAACATACATAATAATGCAGAACAAACTTGGTGAACAGAATATATTATTTGGATTTTTATTAGTACAGCTTTCTAATATCTGTTTTGCCTTTGGACAAGTATTTTATAAAAAAGTTATGGCAGATGTGAAAGGGATAAAAGATCACCAGCTATATGCTCTGCTTTTTCTCGGTGCAGTTTTATTTACGGGAATTGCTTCTGCAATCACAACTAATTTTAGCAAGATTGCAATATCTACAAATCAGATATTAATTTTAATTTACCTTGGAGCTATAGCTTCCGGTTTAGGATTTTTCTTTTGGAACTATGGTGCAAGAAAAACAAATACCGGTTCACTGGCTGTTTTTAACAATCTTAAAATACCTTTGGCAATTGCAGTTTCACTAGTATTTTTTAGTGAAGAAGCAAATGTTTCGAGGTTAACTATAGGAAGCGTTATTATACTATTTGCTCTTTTTCTAAATGAAAAATATTTAACCCGCTCTTTGCTAAAGGGGACTACTTAAAAGTTAAATAATTCATTCCTAATTTCCCAAACTCGGTTGTTACTTCACCAACGTCATTTTTATTGTTTTCCGGTATGAGCCGGAAACCAAATGACAATAATATATTCCACTCGGATAACGATTCCCTCCAAATGTAGCTGTATAATTCCCGGCATCTCTATATCCTTCCGCTAATGTTACTACTTCCCTTCCGGTCGGGTCGAAAACTTTAAGCGATATAACTTGAGGCAATCGAAGCGTATACCTAATAGTTGTAACCGGATTAAAAGGATTAGGGTAATTCTGAAGAAGTTCGAATGCACGAGGTCCGCCGGAAGTTAAATGCTTTACGGATACTAATGGAAGCGACTCAAATTCCCTGAAAAGAATTTTCTGCATCTCATCGGGTTCGGCATCCAAATGATCCCTTAATAAACTTGAATATACTTGCCTAAAATCAATTTTAAATTTATTATCACCACTGCTGTCAAGGTCGCTCAAGTCCGGGTTCTCTCCCCACAATCCTCCGTTTACATTTTTCCCTGCCACAAAAAGCGGAGCAGCTGCGCCATGATCGGTTCCCCCGCTGCCGTTTTGTTCAACAGTCCTTCCGAATTCGGAAAATGTCATTAGTACTACCTTATCGGCAACTCCAAGAGCTTCCAAGTCTTTCTCGAAAGCAAGGACAGCTTCTGAAAGTCTCTCGAGTAAATCGGCATGTCTTCCTAATTGATTAGAATGAGTATCGAATCCGCCCATCGAAGTTAAATAAACCGGTGTTTCAAGTCCGCCTGCAACCAGTTGAGCAACAATTGAGAGTTGATCCGCTAAACTCGAATTTGGGTAATTAACTTTATTCCTTACGGTGTCGGCTTTGTCCTTAATAATTTCTGCATATCGTATGGAACGAGCTTCTATCTCTTTTATGAATTTAAGCTGATGCCCGGCTAATGTATCCGGCGGTGGATCAGTATCTGCAGAACTTCCGTTAATTAGTCTAAAGAACTGGTTTGGGTCTTCAAACGAGATTCCCAGTGATCCGCTATGGCATGTACATTCCAGTAATGTTGACTGCGTTGAGCCTAACTGAATTGCCATCGGATGTTCTACATTAAAATCCGGATCGTTCAAAATAGCATTCCCTAAATATCTGCCAATCCAGCCGTCATTTATTGTTTTATCGGAATCCGATGCGGAAAGCCAAATATCTGTTGAACGGAAATGGGATCTATTCTGCTGAGCATATCCCACGTTTTGCACAACGGCTAATTTACCTTCGTCATAAAGAGATTTAAAATCGATTAATGCATGATTAAAACCCATAAGAGAGTTTAACCTTAGTACATCAGATTTGGAAATTCCTATTGTCGGTCTTTTCTGATAATATATATCATCTTCAAACGGTATTACTGTATTTAGTCCGTCATTACCTCCGCTCAGTTGCACAAGTACAAGTATATGACCATTATTGGAGTTTGTTTTAAGAATTGATTTTGAAAAAGCCTTAATAGGAACATTGCCGAGAGTTAAGGATACACTTCCTGCTCCTGTTATTACACCCAACTGTCGTAAAAATTTTCTTCTATTCATAGATTCTCCTAAGAGAGTTGATATTCTGATAATCTTAAAAGCGCTTTAAAAAATGACTCTAAACGTTTAGCTGCATTCTCATTTGATGTTGACCAATCATAAACTGCAGCTCCGTCCAGAAGAGTATCTAATAGAAACTGTCTCCTACTATTACTAAGTGGGAACTGAAGGAATATTTGTATAATATCATCAACAAACTTTTCTGCATCTTCCGAGCTACTATACGTTCGTGCATACTTAATGATATCCAGATCGGATTCTCGTCCATCAATAATCCTATCTGAGAATACATGACGAGCAGGTAAAGTAGTAGTTGATACCCAAGCTTTATCACCCTTCCATCCGGCAACGTTCGGTGGCGAGAATAATGTTTGAGCCAACAGATTTGCAGTTCTTCTCATATAATCATAATTAGGATGTTCAATTTTAAACTGTTTAATTACTGATGTTAAGTATTCAATAGGACTTTTAATTTTTGCTCCATACGTTTCGGGATTATAAAACATTACCGATTTTAATAAAACCGATAAAACCGGTTTCAGTTCATAATTGCTATCTCTAAAAATTTGAGCCAGTTCCGCTATATTACTTTCATTAGGTTCAAAGTATACAAACTCTTTATAAAGCTTACGACAAATAAATTTTGATACTTCTTCTTTTGTAAAAAGAATATCTATAATATTTTCATAATCAAAATTTCCTGTTTGTCCCATGAATGTTTTGCCGGTTTCATCATGTCTGCCTTGATCAAAATAGGAAGTCAATCCATCAACTTGCCAACCTGTTAAAGCACGAGCAGCTTCAACTATATCATTTTCAGAATAATTCCCAATTCCGATTGTAAACAATTCCATTAATTCTCTTGCATAATTTTCATTAGGATCTTGTTTTGTATTTTTACGTCCGTCCAAATAATACAGCATTGCCGGATCAATAGTAACTTTTCTTGTTAATTCTTTAAAGTTCCCGAAGGCATAATCCCTAAACAGTTTATTCTGCCAATACATCCTCTGGGGTAATTTTACAACCGACAATTCAGAAACAAAATGATTATGCCAAAAAAGTACCATTTTTTCTCGGAATGAATATCCTTGAGTAAGCATTAAATTCAACCACCAGAAAGTAAGTTCATAAGATCTCTCCGTCAAATTTGACGAAGAAGGATCATCAACCCAGAAACCCGGATTTTGAGGTGTTGGTGTATCGGCCAGAAGATAGTTATCCACAAAATCATCTAACGTTTTAGAAAGAGCAAAATTTATATCTTCTTGTGTATGTCCAAATAAAGTTCGTGAAAGAAGATGAGTAACTGTTGTAATATTCCACTCATTTGTTTTTTGTAATCCTTTTGAAAGTCCCAACCTATCAACCCCGTTTTTATTTAAGAATAATGTTTAAAGAGTAAGACAACAATTATTTTTATAAAATTCAACATTCAATTTTAATGCCGATGTGATTTATATCATACCTTTAGAATTTCATTTAAAACAGCTATTTCTCAAAATTTTTGAGATCTAATTCATTAAAATTTACCTGTAATTTTTACCGATGTAATAATAACTTAAGAATTAAATTAAAATGCATAGCTCATAGTTAGATAGCTGAACGTTGAACCACCGCCTCCAAGATTATTAAACCCTTGACGCAGTACACCTTCATTTACGGTTGCATCCAGGGAGAAACCTGCAAATCTAAATCCTACTCCTAAGGTAATACCGCCGTTTATTGGTGAATATGATGTATTGATTATTTCATTTTTACTGGTTACTGATGCTGGAGTTTCCATTGAAACTTTACTTGTGGCTACATTATAGCCAATTCTACCTACCAACCAATCTAGCATTTCCCATTCGGCTCCAACATTCCAGTGAGGAAAGGAAGTAGTAGTTCGTGTAAGCTTTGGTGAAATACCTGAAACTGAAGGTGTCGTTTCGAAAACAATATCAAAACTCGGACCGCCGGCAAGTAAAAATTTACCGAGTTTATAATTAATACCAACTCCGATATTAATAGCCGAATAAGATGGTAAATCAGTTGTAGTTACTCCGTTTTGGTCACCGATATCTGCGGTACCTTTACTGCTTAATAAAGAAATTACAGGAACGACCGAAACATTATAAGAAGTTTTTATGAAACCCCTAGCATTAACACTCAAAACGGTTTGGCTGAAAGAGGTCTGCGAAGATTGAGGTGATTGAAACGATGTACCGGGAAAGATAATATAACCTGCTAAATCAATAACAATATTAGTTGTCAGTTTCCCTAAATATCCAATATTTATTCCAAACTGTTTTGCGTTACCTACAGTAGCTCCTCCGGCAGCCGGTTTATCTTCAAATGTTGAAGAAGCATAAGCAATACCTATACCGAATGAATGACCGTTGACTGTGTAAACTCCTATTAATTCCACGTTATTGTCGAGCGGAGGCAATGATGCGCCTAAAGCGGAATTTGTTTCGCCTACTAAATTGAATGCATCCAATTTAGCAATACCCTGCCCTTGAAAATCTTTTCGTGTTAGAAACACACCGAAAGAAAAGTTTTTATTGGCTCTTAAATTTGCAAAAATAAATTCGCCCACGCCTCCGGCTCCAAAATCGCTTCCGAAAGACGAACCTAAATCTCCTAAGACAAAATTATCGTATTTTGAACCCCAAGCCGGATTTGATGTGATAAAATATGGATCTTCAATATACTTATTAAAACCCATCGAAAGAACACGTGCGTATCCCCCGGTTCTTTCAAAATTATTGAATTGCTGCTGTGCACTGGAAATAGAAAATTGTGCAAAAAGAAGGATAACTAACAGTACTCCCATTCCTTTCATAAACCCTCCCGTTAGGTACGTAAAGAACAAAATATTTGCATAAAAATAAGTTATAGGACAACGTATCGGTTGTCAACAAGTGTTTTAATTTTGCTTTATTTAATAACAGAAATATTGTAGAAAAAATATTCCTCTCGTTATCAAAAGAATTATCGAAGGACTTTAGAAATAGTTTAGAGGTATTTTTAATTTCATTTTGAATTTACCGATTTAATTTATAATTAAACTTTATAACTATTTTACAAAAATAATTATATATTGCATAGAACTAAAAATATGATTTAGGACATAGCAAACCTTATCTCATCTTCTTCTAATTATGTTAAAAATTAAAACACAAACATAGAAAGCTGAATAAAAATGAGTAAAAAAAGACATAATAACATATTTTTCCTTCTCCCCTTCATTGTTATTCTGGCAATAATAGTTTTACTATTCTCAAGTTTCGTAAATGAAAATGTTAAGGTAAAAGAGGAAATCCCGAATGGAAATTTTCCTCAGGAGTATAAAATTATTTCACCCAAATTACCAAACCAACTTTCATTCTGCAGAGAAAAGGTTCCTTTAGAAAATATAGATGTTAAAGAACGATTGGACAGAGAAATTATTGTGAATACCTATTGGCATTCCCTTTCTATTCTTTCCATGAAAAGAGCAAATAGATGGTTTCCCGTAATTGAACCGATTCTAAAAGAGTACAATATTCCCGACGATTTCAAGTATCTTTCCCTTACCGAAAGTATTTTAACAAACACTACATCTCCGGCAGGAGCAGTCGGTTTCTGGCAATTCAAGAAAGATGCCGCAAGGGAATACGGTTTAGAAATAAACAAGGAAATTGACGAAAGATATAATGTAAAAAAAGCTACTGCAGCCGCTTGTAAGTTTTTATTGGATTCATATAAAAAATACGGTAGCTGGACACTTGCAGCCGCTTCTTATAACTATGGTAAAAGCGGAATAGCTGAACAATTAGTCAGGCAGGAAACGAATAATTACTACAACTTAGTTCTCCCTGAAGAAACATCAAGATATGTTTTTAGGATATTGGCAATTAAAGAGGTTTTGGAGAATCCGTCTAAATACGGCTTTCATCTCAATCCGGAAGATCTTTATCCTCCTTATAAAACTTATGAAATTGAAATTAATACTAAAATTTCCAACTGGGCAAAATTTGCAAAGAGTAAAGGAATAAATTATAAAATACTTAAAATGCTTAATCCCTGGTTACGCGAAAGTTTCCTTACAAATAAAAAACATAAAACCTATAAAATTGCATTGCCTGTGCCGGGAAGTATCTATGTAATTCCCGATTAGTATTTTAAAAAATTAATATTGATTGGTCTTTAGGACTTGCAAAAGATTCTTAAAATCCTCAGGTAAATCAGAATCAAAGAACAATTCTTCATTTGTTTTGGGATGATTAAATCCAAGTGTTTTTGCATGCAGAGCTTGGCGGGGCATTATTTCCAATAGTTTGTTAACTATGTATCTCATTTTGGTCAAATTCATTCCGGTATGAATTCTTCTTCCGCCGTATGTTTCATCGCCGAATATCGGATGATTAATACTTGAGAGATGAACTCTAATTTGATGTGTTCTTCCCGTTTTAAGTTTCAACTTTACTAACGACATAAACTCGAATTCTTCTATCACTTCATAAAATGTGTGTGCATGTTTTCCTTCGGACTCGCTTACCGTAAATTTTTTTCTATCGGATTTGCTGCGAGCGATATTACCGATTATTTCACCCTTCCTTTTCTCGAACCTTCCCCAACACACAGCCCAATACTCCCTTTGGATATTGTGCTTAGCGAAATCGGCAGCAAGTTTTGCATGCACCCATTCATCTTTTGCAATTACTAATAAACCGGAAGTATCTTTATCAATTCTATGCACTAAGCCTGCTCTTCCTTCCTCGTTAAGCATACTTAAGTTTTGAGTATAGTAAAGCAGAGCATGAACAAGTGTTCCCGTATAATTCCCTACAGCCGGATGCACTACCATCCCTGCGGGTTTATTGACTATTATCAGATAGTCATCTTCATAATTTATATCCAGGGGAATATTTTCCGGTTCAATATTATCCGGACGAGGCGTAACGGGTATTATTACTTCAATATCATCATCCGGAACAACCCTATAATTAGCTTTTACCGGAATATCATTAACTTTAACTAAATCTTCTTTAATAAGTTTCTGAATTCGAGAGCGGGTTATGTTTTCAATTGAATTAGAGAGGAAAGTATCTATTCTTTCTTTCTTTTTTCCATCGGGTATTTTAAACTTTAATTTCTTTTGTGTTATTATTGTCATTTTCTAAATCGTTAATTACTTCAATCGCTTTACTATTATTATTAATTTCCAATTCTTCAGAATATTCATTTTCATCAGGCTGCTTTTTTATAAATAAAAGAATTATAACTCCTATTGTTACAGCGGAATCTGCAACATTAAATATGGGCCACCTTTCATAAGTATGACCAAAAATACTGAAATCGAAAAAATCCACGCTAAAAAAATCTACAACTTTTCCATAAAATATTGGTGCGTAGCCAAAAATAATACCATAAAAAGTTCTATCAATTAGGTTGCCAATGGCTCCTCCTAATATTAAAGCCAGAGCAACGCGTAACCAGAAGTTTTGGTTACGAACCTTATATAAATAAAAAATTATAAGAATACTGGCTAACAATGAGAACAGAGAGAGAAATAATTTTGATCCATTTCCTACATCAATTCCAAAAGCCATTCCAGGATTTTCGACAAACCAAATTTTAAAGAATGAACCAATTACATCAAAACTACTGCCATAACTCATACCGTGTAAATTAATATTAAGAAACGGAATAGAAATTCCTTTCACTACAAGTTTTGAGACCTGGTCTGAAATAACTACTAGAAGAGATAGGTATAATACTTTCAACGGTTTACCGATTATCTCTTTTTCATTCGTTGTTTAACCTGTACGCAGTGCTGCGTATGAGGTACGGCTAACAATCTCTCCTTAGGGACCAATGGACATGTTGGACAAAGATTTTGAGGTTCGTCAATACAATCAATACAAATACCGTAAGTACTCTTTTCAATTCTTTGTAATGCATCTTCCAGATACCCAAGGAATTTTGTTTCCCTCTGCGCCCACAAATATAATTTTTCGCGTTCTTGTGCATCAGTTCCCTGTTCCGCCATATGAAGAGAATAAGGAGAATTTTCATTAACATACTGCCCTGTCGTAGGATCCATCATCTGGTCACGTAAATTCTGCAGTTGGTCTAGTATTTCCGAACGTTTTTCCAGAATTACTTTTTTAAACATTTTAAGATCAGTTTTTCCATAACCTTTAATTCTCTTAATTTTTTTGGTTGGAGAAATCACCTCAACTTCTCTCACGCTGCTTCGTTTACGCGGAGCTTTAACTGCCGTTGATTTTTTTTCAGTTTTAGACTTTGGAACCGCTTTCTTTGCAGTCGTTACTTTTTTAACAGAAGCACTTTTTTTAGCAGTTAATTTTTTATCCTTTATTGCTTTTTTGACTACAGTCTTGGTAGGTTTTTTTGCTTTAGCTTCCGTTTTCTTTTTTTCTATTTTCTTCGCCATTATTTCCTCCTGAAACAATAAATTACTATTCTACTTTATCAATTGCAATAGCACATTCAAAATGTCCAATTTTCAAATTCCGGAGATTACCGGAAATATCTCCGTCAATAATTATCTCATCGGCTAAAATTTCATTTTTTATATAATTTTTAAATTTACTGATATAATTCGTAAATAAATCATCGGACTTTAATCTCACATTAATTCTATCTATAACATCAAGTCCTGAATCTTTTCTTAAATTCTGCACTCTATTCACAAATTCTCTTGCATAACCTTCTGCAATTAAGGATTCATCAAGCTCCGTATCTATGGCAACGGTTATTCCATCGTCGGTTTCAACAATCCAACCTTCAATTTGAGTACTGATTATTTCAACATCCTCATGATCTAAAGTTACTTTTTGATCTTTTATCTTAATTGCCAAACTGCCGTCATTTTCAAATTTTTTAATTTCTTCAGCTGAAAACGATTTAATTCTTTCAGCAAGCAATTTCATTATTTTCCCGTATTTGGGACCCAAAGTTTTAAAATTAGGTTTTGCGGATTTGCTTACAATAGTAGAATCATCATCCACAATTATTAATTCTTTAATATTTACTTCCTCCAGAATCACGTCCTTCATTTTTTCCACGGCTTCTTTTCGCGTTGAATCAATTGCGACCATA
>BDSW01000276.1 GCA_002898175.1 bacterium BMS3Abin04 | reverse complement strand
ATTTTAGCAAAGCAATTAGTACGGCTGCTTCTGGTAACGTTAATTCTTCAGCACGCTTATTGAAATATATTTGAGATGCCATTTCAATACCATAAGCACGGTTACCAAAATATGAAGTATTAAAATACATCTCTAGTATTTCCCTTTTAGTATAGGTCTTTTCAATCTGAACAGCAGTTATCCACTCCCTAATTTTTCTTACTCCGGTTTGAAATAAGTTTTCCCTCGTAACTTTAAATGAATATAAATTTTTTGCAAGCTGTTGAGTTATTGTACTTGCACCTTCACGTTTAAATAGGAAAATATTTTTAAACATTGCTTTAATAAAACGTTGAAGATCTACACCCCAATGTTTATAAAAACTTCTGTCTTCTGTAGAAACAAGCGCTTCTACAACAAATGGCGGGAGACTATCAATATTAGTTTCTACCCTGTTTTGTCTGAAGTATTGCCCAATTTTTTGTCCGTCTGAACTAAACACATTACTTGCTAAACTTTGTTTAGGATTTTCTAACTGATCCAGCGAAGGTAAACCGCTCACAATATGCTGATAAAAAAAGTAACCGGCAATAATTAACGCAATAAACAACACCGACACTATAGACCAACCGATTTGCTTTTTGATCTTTTTATTAGACTTAATTTCTTTTTTATTATTTCCCTGAGGCATTCTCTACCAATTTATAATTTCAAATTTATTATCTGAAAACTTACCGTAGCAAGGTTTTTCTAACCAAGACCCTAAATTTACATAAAATCCATTTTTATATCCTTCAAATCGTTTCACATGCGTATGACCAAAAATAACATAATCGAATCCTTCGTCAATCTTTTTTTGTGCTGTTTTAAGTAAACCGTCGTTTTCGCCATAATCTTTTTGACCTGTATAAGACCTGCTATTTTTACTTGTTGAACTTGCCAACCAAATTCCAAAATCCGGGTGAAGCATGGAATACATCCGTTGAGTGATTCTATTCCTTAAAATTTTCTTTAATACCTTGTATCCAAAGTCATTTTCAACAAGTCCATCACCATGAGCAATAAAAAATTTCTTCCCGTTAATTGTTGCCGTTAACTCTGATTGGTATAGATTAACGCCGATTTCTTTATTAAAAAAATCCCTGTGTAAAAAATCGTGATTACCGATTAAATAATTTACCTCAACTCCGGCTTCGGTTAAATCTTGAAGCGCTGTTAAGGTTCTGAAAAATCCCTTCTGAATAACTCTTCTATATTCAAACCAGTAATCAAAAAGATCCCCAACAATAAAAAGCTTGCCCGTTTTCCCGTTTGCAAAATGAAGAAACTCAACAAGTTTTCTTTCTTTTAACTTTTCCTTTTGCGGAGATTCGAGTCCTAAGTGTAAATCAGATATAAATAATGCAGTTTCAGACAATTTTAGTTCGATTTTTTAATAATTTGAAATTTAAGAAAATTAAATAGAATAAAGAATTTAATATTTTAAGATAAAGACTAATTTTTTTTTACAAATTTAGCCAACAACCAACTTGCCGGATCCGGTACAACGTCCCAAATACGTAAACTTGAATTAAATGTGAAAGTTGTATCTATTGTTTTTACTCTGTATTGTTTTATAAAACTTTCACCATTTTGTAATCTAAATTTAATATCCAGCGGGAAATTATAAACACTATATCCGTTTCGAACTTGGGTTATGTTTAACCGGTTTACATATTTATTTTCGGAAAGAGAATCCGAGGCAAGATTATAACTCACTTTTAAAATCCCTTTCCCTTTGTAAATCCATTGGTCAAAAAAGTAATCTAATTTTTTTTTTGAAACATTCTCGCAAATTTGTTTAAAATCTTCTGTTGATGCATTTTTATACTTAAATGTTTTATAATAGTTCCGTAAAACTTGAAAAAACCGTTGATCGCCAAGTTCCCTTCTAAGCATGTGCAGAACCCATGCACCTTTATTGTAGACAAGTTTTTCAAACAGGTTAATACCCGGATTATAAAGTGTTTTCCCTTCGAATTCTCCAAATTTAGACATCATAGTTGAAATTAATGCATCTCTGCCGCTTTCATGTTCAAAATAGAGTGCTTCGGAATAAGTTGCAAACCCTTCGTTCAACCAAATATCTTTCCATGTCTTTAATGTTACCGCATCTCCCCACCACTGATGAGCTAATTCGTGAATATAAATATCATTAAAAAATTTTCGTCCGCCAATAAAATTTGCACCGATACCGGTAATTGTTTGATTTTCCATAGCTCCAAGGGGCCACAAAAATTCCGCAACACCATATTTTTCTTTGATAAAGGGATATTCTCCGAATAATGATGAAAAATATCTTAATACTTTTAGGTTAATTGAAAAATCGACTTTAGCTAATTTTGTGTGTTCCGGAAAGGAAAAGTATTCAATATTCATAGTATCTTTTTTATTCAACGAAATATACTTTTGCCCAAAACGATCATATTTAGCAGAAAAGATTGAAATTAAATATGTAGAAATCGGGTAAGCTGTTTTCCAATGGTAAGTTTTTTTCCCCCCTTCACTTACTATATCAACCAACTTCCCGTTTGAAACGGAAACGAATGAAGAATCATTGGTAATTTTTATATCGGCAGTAGCTTTATCAATTGGAATATCATTGCAGGGGAACCAAGTGGAAGCAAATATTGGTTCGCTCAAAGTATAAACCACCGGTTCTTTTTTAAAATGTTTGAAATTGAAACTCCCGAATCCTAAACTTTTAGGAGTTCCGGAATATTTGATAAAAATTGAAATCGTATCCTTAGTAATATTGTTTCTAGGAATATATAAATGTTCATTATCCCTTGAAAAAGAAACTTTGATGTTATTAAGCAATACTTTTTCAATTTTCAGATTATTATAAAAATTTAGAACAATCCTTTTAGATTTTAATTCACCAACTTTTGCTAGAATTATACACGATGCTTTAATTTCATTTTTTTGAGGAAATAAGTTAAAATTCAAATCGTAATGAAGAACATCAAAATTTTTTTGATTCAATTTATTATAATTTGTAAATGCACTTTTGCCTTTTAAAATAAGTTGAACATTTTCAGAATTGAATTGTATAAACGAGGGTTTTAGGATAGTAAAAATAATTATTACTAAAAATATCAGTAGTACAATTAACAATAGTGCTTTATTTTTCTTGACTTTCATGTCTTATATAATTAAATATCATATTACAACTTTTAGTTCTTTAATTTACGAATTTATACAATAACTGATAATAAAAAACTCACCAAAACTAGAGAATAAATATGTCATTTATAGGATCCTCACTAGTCAGAGACACAATGACAATGATTCTTGCCGGCGGCATGGGTCAACGTTTGTATCCATTAACAGAGTATAGAACAAAACCTTCGGTTTCCTTTGGAGGTAAATACAGAATTATTGATTTTGCTCTTTCAAATTGTTTGAACTCGGGTTTACGCCAACTATATGTTTTAACACAATACAAATCGGATTCACTCAGCAGGCATCTTTATGAGGCTTGGAATATTTTTCATCCTGAACTACGTGAATTTATCTTCTCTGTACCACCTCAGCATAAAGTAGGAAACGAATGGTACAAAGGAACTGCTGATGCTATTTATCAGAATTTAAATCTTTTGGAACCGGAATACAATAATTGGGCACTTATTCTTTCCGGTGATCACATTTATAAAATGGATTACCTTAAAATGATTCAATATCATGTTGAGAAAAAAGCAGATTTTTCAATATCTACTATTGTTACCCAAAAGAATAAAGCAAACAGGTTTGGAGTTATTGAAATTGATAAAAATTACAAAGTTCTTTCCTTCATTGAGAAACCGGACTCTCCCCCGGAAATTCCAAGCCGACCGGGATATTCTTTAATAAATATGGGTATTTATGTTTTTAATATTGACGTTTTAATTAATGTGTTCAAAAAAATGATTGAGAAAAATTTACCTTACGAAGACTTCGGGAAAAACATCATTCCTTTTATGCTGAAAGAAGGTTACGACATGTATGCTTATCGATTTGAGGATGAAAACCACAAAGAAAAACCTTATTGGGTTGATGTCGGCACTATCGACAGTTACTATGCAGCAAGTATGGATTTAATAAGTGTAAATCCTGAATTTAATCTTTATGATGTTGACTGGCCGATTAGAACAAGGCAGCAGCAATATCCTCCGGCTAAAACATTATCGCACGAAGGAGAAAGAGTCGGACGTGCACTAAGTTCATTAATTACCGACGGAACCATAATTTCCGGCGGACTTGTAGAACGGTCAATTCTCGGGCCAAATGTTAGAATCAATTCGTATTCCTATATTACTGATTCTATCATCATGGATAATTGTAATATCAGCAGGCATTCAAGAATAAGAAGAACAATCATGGATAAAAATGTAGTTGTTCCGGAAGGTGTAGAAATTGGGTTTAACCCTGAAAAAGATAAAAGGAAATTTAAAGTTACCGATACCGGTATTGTTGTTATTCCTAAAAACTATGTGTTTGAATAGTTTTTATACTTTTCTTTAAAACTCTAATCTGCCGAGTTATTTTTTCAAGAATAATTCTGCTTGGACTATTTTACATTCAAAATAAAGCACCCCTCTTATAAATTTTTACATAAAAATTTAGCTAAATTTGACCGTTATGTAAACCTTAACTTTTATTAAATTTATAGTATGAATCAAGTGCTTGAACAAAAGTTAGAAGCTCTTCCGGCTTTACCCGGCATTTATCAATTTAAAAATGATAAAGGAAAAATAATTTATATCGGTAAAGCAATAAACTTACGCAGCCGTGTAAGATCTTATTTCCATTCGCATCTTGATTCTCCCAAGACTAAAATACTAGTCGGTAAAATTGAAGATGTAGAAATTATTATTACGGATAATGAAATTGAAGCATTGGTCCTCGAAAACAATCTTATTAAAAAACTTAAACCTCGTTATAACGTAAATTTAAAAGACGATAAATCATATCCTTATATTAGAATAACCAAGGAACCCTATCCGCAAATATTTCCTACGCGAGAAGTAGTTAGAGACGGATCAAAGTATTTTGGTCCCTTCACCGATGTCAAAAATATGAAAACTTCATTAAGAATGATAAACAAGACATTCAAAATAAGAAGTTGTAAATACTATATTGACGATGAAGTAATTAAGCAAAAGAAAATAAAGGTTTGTTTGGATTATCATATAAAAAAGTGCGACGGACCTTGCGAAGGGTTAGTTTCCGAAAAAGAATACAACGATATGGTAAGCGAAGTTGTAAAGGTATTAAAAGGAAAAACCGATACACTAATTTCCGAGTTAAAAACCAGGATGGGAGAAGCCTCTTCTAATTTTAACTTTGAAAAAGCTGCCGAGTTAAGAGATAAAATAAAGCATCTTGAGATTTATTCTTCGAGACAAAAGGTAGTTTCGACAGATATTGATGATAAAGATGTAATAAGCATTGCAGTTGAAGATATGGATGTAGCCGCAACTATACTCAATATCAGATTAGGTAAGCTGGTCGGTAAAAAGCAATTGAAACTCTCTACTAAACTAGATGTTAATCCGGCTAAAATTTATAATGCGGTTATAAAATTTTATTACGGAGAATTTGTGGAGGTTCCCACAAGAATACTTATTGAGGAAGAACCGGAAGACAGCGCTGCATTATTAAAATGGTTAACAGGAAAGGCGGAAAAAGGGACTAAGTTTATTATTCCTAAAATAAAAAGCGAAGCCAAATCTCTACTTAATATGTGCAAGCAAAACGCAATATTACAACTTAAAGATATTCAACTTCAGCGCATGAAAAAGGAAGGCAACTTACCTTTTGTTCTTACCTCACTTAAACGAGATTTAAGACTTAAAAAAATCCCTAAAGTGATTGAATGTTTTGATAATTCCAATATTCAAGGCAGCGACGCTGTAGCCGGCATGGTTGTTTTTGAAAACGGGAAACCGAAAAAAAGCAAGTACAGAAAATTCATAATCAAAAGCGTTATAGGACCCGATGATTTTGCAAGCATGCGGGAAATTATTGAAAGACGCTACGGTAAACTGATTGAAAAGAACGAGCCTTTTCCCGATTTAATAATGGTAGACGGAGGAAAAGGTCAGCTTTCAAGCGCAATTTCGGCGCTGAATAAAATCGGAGCTAAAAATTATGAAATTATTGGTCTTGCAAAAAGATTGGAGGAAGTATTTTTACCCGGAATTTCTGAGGCGCAAACAATTCCTAAAACATCCTCAAGTTTGAAATTATTACAACATTTACGAGACGAAGCACACAGATTTGCAATTACATTCCACCGCCAGCGAAGATCAAAAAGAACTTTAACAACGGAACTTCTCGAAATAAAAGGAATAGGTGAAAAAGTTGCGGAAAAATTACTTAAGAACTCAAAAGTTTAAAAGAAATAAAAACAGCAAACGAAGAAAAACTTGCAAAAGTTATTGGGAAAGCTAAGGCAAAATTGGTGTTCGAGTTTTATCATTAAGATAATTCATACGACAAAAACCTTGTATGTTAAAAGTTATAAAAACTACCGTAAAGTTCTTTGACAAAAGATAAAAAATATTACAAAAATACATTCCATCACCTGTATAATAGAGGAGCAAACAAAAACCAAATATTTTTTGATAGAGATAATTATTTCTACTTCTTAAAAAGAATGAAACACTATAAAAATATGTATCAAATAGAAATTCTATTTTATTGCTTAATGCCAAATCATTTTCATCTTTTTGTTAAACAACTGACTGACCAGCTATTTATTTCCGATTTCATTTCATCTTTATTAAATTTTTATGTAAAATCAATTAATAAAAAGTTTAATAGAAGCGGAACATTATTTGAAAGCAAAACAAAAAGTAAAATAATAACAGATGAGCATTATTTTGTATGGATAATAAAATACATTATTGAAAACCCGATAAAAGCAAATTTAGCAACTCAAATTACAGATTGGAAATTTTCTAATGCCAAAGATTTATTAAAATTATGTAATGGAACAATGACAGATATAGAAAAAGTTAAATCATTTTTTCAATCCGAAGAACAAATGATTAATTTTTTAACTGACTCCAGCATAAAAGTTAACTATTAATTTTGAAATACCATTAAAAAAACCTCCGAAGTTTCCAAAACCTCGGAGGTTTTAGAAAATAGTACTTTTGCCTTGGTGGCTTTCGTATTGCTTACTAATCTTTTAGTTACTAACTAAGTGGTTACTAACCATTTGGTTAGCAATTTATCCAAGTCTGTGGAGATTTAATATATCGATTGCCTTATTCTCCTTTAACCTACCCTTTTACCAACAACCATTAATATTCCGTAAAGCGCTGCAAATATTAATAGAAGTGCTATTCCGTAAGCAGTAAGGAAATCGCCTAAAACCATTGTAACGGTGCTTTCAGCCAAAGCATACGACAACTGAGTACGTACATGATCGATATGATTACATTGTGATGCTATCGAGCTTACCAAATAGTAACTTACCATATAGTAAGTTGCTGCTTGGTAAGTAATGTATTTATTATTATATTTTGATTATGAAATCACCATTTAGATTTGGCGGAATAGTATCGGGAAGCAATTTCACCGATAGGAAAAAGGATATTGAACGGTTACTTACTAATTTTAACAGTAACATTAACACCTTATTAATGTCTCCAAGACGTTGGGGTAAATCTTCACTAATACATAAAGCGGCACAAATAGCTTTGGATAGTAATAGTAACTATAGGTTTTGTTTTATAGACTTGTTCAATATAAGGGATGAAAAAGAATTTTATTCTGTTTTTACAAAAGAATTAATAAAGACAACATCTAATAAACCTGAAGAGTGGATAAATAGCGCAAGACAATTTCTAAAACGTATTGCACCTAAAATAACAATTGGAATTGACCCCTATACTGATTTTGATATAAAATTAAATGTCGATACAATTCAAGAAAGCTATTCTGATATTTTAAATATTTCGGAAAAAATTGCAACAAATAAAAAAATAAAAATAATTATCTGTATTGATGAATTTCAAAATTTGAGTTACTTTAATGATCCGTTACTTTTCCAAAAACGTTTAAGAGCAAATTGGCAGTATCATAAAAATACAGTTTATTGTTTATTTGGCAGTAAAAGACACATGTTAATGGAATTATTCGAAAACAAGTCAATGCCATTCTATAAATTTGGGGATACATTCTATTTAAATAAAATTGATACTGAATTTTTGGTTGAATACATTTTAAAACAATTTAAGAAAACCAAAAAGGATATTGAACCAAAGCTTTCTTTAGAAATTGTTAGTTCAATGAAAAATCACCCATATTATGTACAACAATTAGCTCATTTAGTTTGGATAAATACAAATAAGAAAGTTTCTAAACAAACCCTAAATAATTCTAAAGATGATTTATTAAATCAAAATTCTATTTTATATGAAAAAGAGATTGAAACTTTAAGTACAACCCAAATAAATTTTCTCAGAGCAATTACAAATAATATTAAAAATAATTTTTCAAGCACAAAAATTATTCAAGAATACAATTTAGGAACTTCAGGAAATGTAATAAAAATAAAGAATGCTTTAATGAAAAAAGAAATTATTGATATGATTAAAGGTCAGCCAATAATTTTAGACCCGGCTTTTGAGCTTTGGTTAAAAAAAATATATTTCTGTTTGAACAAATAAATTTCTGTATTCCATAAAATATTATAAGATTAAATTTTTCACACCACCCTTTTACCAACAACCATTAAAATTCCGTAAAGCGCTGCAAATATTAATAGAATTGCTATCAAAGGATTAAGTCCGTAAGCAGTAAGGAAATCGCCCAAAACCATTGTAACGCCTCCTACAGCCAGAGCATACGGTAACTGAGTACGTACAT
>BDSW01000275.1 GCA_002898175.1 bacterium BMS3Abin04 | reverse complement strand
CTCTTACTCATAGTCTTACTCTTACTCATAATCTTACTCTTACTCATAGTCTTACTCTTACTCATAATCTTACTCTAACTCATAATCTTACTCTTACTCATAATCTTACTCTGTCTCTTTATCAATTGTCAGTTCTCCATTCTTGTTCCCTCTGTTTTACTCGTTTCAAACTTTGAGATTAGCGATATTCTTTTAAAATACTGCTATGAATAATATAATAGAAATTAGAGATTTTTACGGATGTAGTTGGTCAATATTGAAAAATATTAGGATATTGTTACCATAAATCGTAAATTTAGTATTAAAATTAAGCAATTACCGAAAATTAGTTATTAGAAAATGAATAAAATTGATGATGTAAACAAAAAGATTCTGGATTTACTTCAAGAAAATAGTTCCATTACTAATGCGGAGCTGGCTGAAAGACTTAATCTTTCTCCCACTACTGTTTTTGATCGAGTAAAAAAAATGGAAAAAAAAGGAATTATTTCAAAAAAAGTTGTTTTGTTAAATCCTGCAAAAGTAGGAAAGGAAACAATTGCTTTCATTTCCATTTCAATGTCGGGTCATTCTGCTAAAAGCGTCAAAAGCTTTAGAGAAGCAATTGAAAATCTGCCCGAAGTTCTTGAATGCTACCACATAAGCGGGGCGGATGATTTTATTCTAAAAGTGATTGTAGAAAATATGCAATGCTATGAAGAGTTTTTACTCCATAAATTAATTGCACTTGAAAATATTGGGAAAATTAGGACTTCGTTTGTTATGTCCACTGTAAAATATCAAACCAAAATACCATTGACTGAAATTTATGATAATTAAATAATTTAAAATTGGAGGGGAAAATGTCAGAAGAAATTAAATCAAAATCCGGAGAAAAGAAAATTGACGAATCGAAATACTCAATGGACACAAGGCTAATCTACGGCAAAAATGTTTCGGATCATTGGGATTATCAGCATCATGTAACCGCGCCTATATCATCTTCAACAACTTTCAGATTAGACTCGGTAGATCGCGGAGCTGAAGGATTTATGCAGTTTGCAAATACAAAGGCACTTGGCGACGAAGCACCGATTTTTATTTACGATCGCTTGGGCGAACCGAACAAGGATCTGCTTGAAGAGAATTTAGCTTACATTGAAAAAGGTGAAATGGCTGTTACTTTTACCAGCGGAATGGGCGCTATTTCCGGTGTTCTTGGTATATTAACAAAAACCGGTGATGAGATAATTTCTCATCATACACTTTACGGATGCACGATTTCGTTATTTAAAAATTGGTATACACGTTATAACATCGCTGTGCGTAATGTAGATTTAACTAACCCGGAAAATATTTATAATGTTTTAAACAAAAATTCAAAAGTAATTTATTTTGAAACTCCGGCGAATCCTAATCTTGATATAATTGATATTGCAGCAATAAGAAAGATTGTTGACGAAATAAACAAAGACAGAAGTGAAGAAGATAAAATTACAATTGTTGTAGACAATACTTTTTCAACTTCTTTTTGCCAGCGTCCAATTGAGCAAGGCGCCGATTTTGTTGTTCATTCTCTTACTAAAGGTATGGGCGGATTCGGAACCGATATGGGCGGAGCAGTAATCGGTAAGAAAATTTATAGAGATGCACTCTTATTATTCCGAAAAGATTTCGGAGCTGTTTTGAATACTAGAAGTGCATGGTCAATTCTAACTTATGGCTTACCTTCATTAGCATTAAGACAAAAACATATTGTAAGATCAGCTATGAGAGTTGCTGAGTTTCTAGATAGTCATCCGAAAGTTGAATTTGTTAACTATCCCGGGTTGGAGAGTTTTAAATATCATGAGCTGGCAAAAAAACAGATGATAGATTTTAACGGCAATTTTGCTCCGGGTGGACTAATCTACTTTGTGTTAAAGGGCATCAACGCTGCAGAAAGTAAAGAGAACGGTAAGAAGTTAATGAACTATATAGCAGATAATGCTTATACAATGACCTTAGCTGTTAGTTTAGGTCATACAAGAACTTTGATAGAGCATCCTGCTTCCATGACGCATTCCGTAGTGCCTGCAGAAAAGCTTGTGGAAAGAGGAATTGATTCCGGGGGTGTTCGTATTTCCATAGGTCTTGAGAATACTGATGATATACTCCTCGATTTAGATAGGTCATTAGAGGAAATTTAATTTTTAGAAAATAGTTAAAGATTAAGAAGGGGAACAATTTCGTTCCCTTTTTTATTTTAGAATCTATACATGATTCAGATCTATGATTCTGAAGATTTCTTAATCTTACTCCTAATCTTTCTCTTACTCATGGTCTTATTCATAATCCTAATCTTACTCCTACTCATAGGAAGCTTTGAATAATCTATCAACAATTGTCATTCCAGCATGGTTTAAAGCGGGAATCTAATGTAAATATTGAGATTCCGGCTCAAAAGATTACCGGAATGACGTGTTATATAGGGTTATTCAAAGTCTACTCATAATCTTACTCATTCTCGAATCCTTCACTATCAATTATTTATTTCTCTAAACTTTCCTTCGTACCTTTTCGAAGATTAAAAAACCCGGGTACGTTTTTTACTATAAAAAACAATTTGTAGAATAACTACAAGTAAATTTTATGAAGATTCTGATTTTAGTGATATTACTATTCATTTCATCCGAAATTCTTGGACAAATAGATTCAACGGGAAATCAATCTGTAAATTCTACGGATGGATTTTACGGTTTAATTCAAAATGGTAATCAGTATTTTCTTGTCGGCGAGAAGGGTTCTCTGCAGCTGAATAAACAAAATGCTTTTCAGAAATATTACAGAAAAATTTATTCCGATTCTACAATTAGGAATCCCAATTTTATTTTCCAATCCGACAATGAGTTTAGTGAACTTCCAATACTTCCATTTATTTATATTGATGGAAGAAAATTCAATCACAAAAAAAGAAAGTTTCAGAAATGAGTTATTCTTAAGTAAAAAATACTTCTAATTTTTCGTTACTTCCTTTATTATATTCCAAGCTCTCACTAAATTGGTATTTCAAAATAAGATTGATACTATGATAATTATTAGAAGTGTTTTGCTAGATTCTTTCCCTGAGTTAAAATTTGGAATGAGTACTAAAGTCGGGTTAAACAGGGCAGCACCGTTTTACTTTAATATGTCTAAGACAGTTGGGGATGATGAAAATTTAGTTAATGAAAATAGAAAAAGCTTTTTCGATAAGTTTGGATTGGATCTAAATACAGTTGCTTTACAGAAGCAAATTCATAGCGATATTGTAACTATTGTTAATGATGCTGAGAAACAATTTGAAAGCGATGCATTGATAACAGATAAGCCAAAACTGGGATTAGCAATTTCAACAGCGGATTGTGTACCGGTTTTTCTCTATGATTCTAAAAATAAAGTTATTGCCGGAGTTCATTCCGGGTGGCGGGGAACAGAGATGAAAATTATACTAAAAACGATTTCTGTTTTAATAAAAAAGTTTCATTCGGATCCGAAAAATATTTATGCATATATCGGTCCGTCAATATCACAAAAGAATTACGAAGTGGGAATTGAAGTCGCCGGATTATTCGATCCTAAATATGTTCTACAAAAAGAAGGTAAGTATTTTCTTGATGTTGCTTTGGCAAATTACGATATGTTAACTTCCAGCGGAATATTAACAAAGAATATTCAAAGATCGGAGCTATGTTCATTTGATTCTAAAATACTTCACTCTTACAGACGGGACGGTAAAAAATCCGGAAGAGCTTTGGGTGTTATCGTTATGAAAGAGACAAACAGTTGAAATCTGAAAGTTTAAAGATATATTCCGGTTTTATTCTCATCTGCCTTTTGTGGGGTTCAACCTGGCTTGCCATTCGTATTGGTTTGGATGCTTTCCCGCCAATGTTTGCAGCAGGATTGCGTTTTTCACTTGCTTCGGTATTTATTCTAATTTTCATGCTTCTCCAAGGTGTTTCAATCCAGAAAGATAAGCTCTCTGTAAAATTATATTTGATTATGGGATTCTTTTCTTTTGTTGTTCCTTTCGGATTAGTTTATTGGGCTGAGCAATATATTCCGTCCGGGTTGGCTTCGATACTTTTCGGATCATTTCCGTTTTTTGTGATAATTTATTCTAAAATGGCACTTCCGCACGACAGCGTGGATATTTTTAAAATCATTGGTGTTACAATTGGATTTTTGGGGATTGTAATTATTTTCTCGGATGATTTTTCGTTGAACTTCACGCTAAATTTATGGGGTATGCTTGCCGTGGTTTTAAGCGCTGCAATGCAAGGCGGTATAGCAGTGATAATTAAAAAATACGGCAATCACTTAAATCCGTTATCCATGAATCTTATACCTTTGCTGATTGGGGGAATTGTACTTTTATTTTTAGGTATTATGTTTGAAGATACGGCAGATATTGTTTATAAAACTCCGGCAGTATTATCTGTTGTTTATTTAGCATTTTTCGGAACTTTGATGACTTTTACAATTTACTATTGGCTGATGAAAAGAATGAATGTGGTTATTCTTTCACTCTCGGCTTTTATTACTCCGATTATAGCCGTTTTAATCGGGTGGTTGTTCGCAGCGGAAAAGTTATCGGAAAGAGATATTATGGGAAGTTCGTTAGTGCTAATTGGAATTTTATTTGCTAATTTTAAAGGATTAAGGAGTTATTTTAAGAAAAGATCAGCTGGGTAGAATATGACGAATATTATAAGAATAAAAAATGCGATATTTTATGCATATCATGGCGTTATGAAAGAAGAACAGCACATGGGCGGAAAATTTGAAGCAGATGTGGATTTGTATACGGACTTCAGTGAAGCTGCCGAAAAGGATGATTTGCAATATACCATCAACTACGAAAAAGTTTATAAATTTATTGAAGAGGTCGTTAATACAAGAAAGTACTATCTTATAGAAACTCTGGCAACTATTATTGCAGATGAACTGTTAAAGAAATATTTTACGGTTTCAAAGATTGCCGTAAGGGTAAGGAAAAACAATGTACCTGTCGGCGGGTTGATTGATCACGTGGAAGCCGAAGTAATAAAGGAAAGAAATGAATAAAGTATTTCTGGCTTTGGGCTCTAACGAAGGGGATAAAATTTCAAATTTAAAAAACGTTATTACTAATATTTCGGAAAATGAGAATTGTTCGGTGAAAAGAATATCGTCTGTCTATGCTTCGCATCCTTACGGACCGGTTAAACAGGATGATTTTTTGAATATGGTTGTGGAAATAGATACAAATTTTGAGTTAAAGTCTTTACTGAGTTTTACAAAAAATTTAGAAATAAAAATCGGAAGAAAAAAATCGGTGAAGTGGGGACCAAGGGAAATAGATCTTGATATTTTATTATTCAATAATATAATATTAAAGAATGAAGAAATTACAATACCGCACAAAGATTTAATAAAGAGGGATTTTGTTCTAAGACCGCTTATTGAAACAGCACCGGAATTAATTCACCCGGTTTATAACAAAAAAATAAAAGAATTTATAAATTTAGATTTAAATAAATATATTTTTGATGTTATTCCAAACAGTGCATTAAACTTACTCGGAGAATCTGTTGCCTGAAGTTAAATATATTGCAATTGAAGGTGTTATCGGCGCCGGGAAAACTACTCTGGCTAAAATGCTGGCGGAAAGGCTTAATGCTAATTTAATTATAGAGGAGTTTGAAAAGAATCCTTTTCTTGAAAAATTTTACGATAACAGAAAAAGATACGCATTTCAAACTCAAATGTTTTTCTTGTTTAATAGATATAAGCAGCAGCAGTTGTTAGTTCAAGAAGATCTTTTTTCTAATTTCTTAGTAGCTGATTATTCTTTTGATAAAGATCAAATATTTGCATATCTAAACTTGGAAACGGAAGAATTAAAATTGTACGAAAATATTTTCCCGCTTCTTAAACGTGATCTGCGTAAAGTTGATCTTGTTGTTTACTTACAATCGAGTGTTGACCGCCTGATGTATAACATTAAAAAAAGAAGCAGACCTATAGAAAGGAACATTACGAGAAACTATATTTCTCAACTTAGCGAAGCATATAATAATTTCTTTTTCAAATATAATACTACCCCGTTGCTTATTGTTAATTCTACGGAAATAGATTTTGTTAAAAAGCAGCAGGATTTTGATGAGTTATATAAACAAATTTTTAGAGAAGACAGGGGATTTATTGAATATTTTAATCCCGTGTTAAAGATGGGAGAGTAATCAATTTGTTTCAATTTATTTTTTATTTAATAGTTATATATTTTGCTTACAAAGCTTTTAAGTATTTTGTTGGAATATTTTCAGGTCCTGTTGCATCATCAAAAAATGAAGAAGTTCATGAAACAAAGCATCCGAGTGAAAAAATTAAGAGCGAAGATGTAATAGATGCGGATTTCGAGGAAATTGATACTAAGAAATCAGAAGAATAATTTATTCAATGTCCAATCAAAACGCTTTCACTAACATAAAGCTAAAAATAATTAAATATTTTCTTGCCGTTGCGGAAAATAGCAGCAAGGATATTGGTGCACCAAAAAATATTCTTGTTGTTCGTCAGCATAATCAGTTCGGAGATTTACTGGCAAGCGTTTCGCTCTTCCGTGCCGTTAAAGAAGCTTTCCCGGATTCGAATTTGACTGTTATTGCCGGCATACAAAACTTCTATGCGCTTTCCGGAAATAAGTTTATTGATAATTTATTTGTTTTCGATAAGAAAAAACTTTTTGTACCATCTTATTTTTTAAATCTAAAAAAAATACTAAATGTAAAATATGATTTGGCAATTGCACCTTCAACCGTATCCGTATCTTTTACAAGTCTGCTTTTATTAAGATTGGCAAATGCTGAAATCAGAATTGGCCCTAAAAGTTTAAATGGGAAAGAGAATAAATACGCTTTTTTATTTGATAGAAGGATTGACATGAATTGGAATAAAAAACCGGATGCACATGTTTCCGATTTCATCCTGGATTTGGTTAGACCTTTTGGAGTTTCGACGGATAATTTTATGACGGATATTTTAATCTCTCCAAGTGACAAAAAAGAAGCTGAAAAGTTTATTGATTCAATAAAAGTTAATCCGAATGAAAAATTAATCGGTCTTCATGTTGGAGCGGGAAAACCTAAAAACAGATGGTCGCTGGTCAAATATGTGGACTTAATTAAAAACCTAAACGAAAAAGTAGCTGCTAAGTTTTATTTAACAGGAACTGACGCTGATAATGAGGAATTGGAATATGTTAAAAGCAATTTAAGTTTTCATATAAATCTTTTTGTGAATAAAAAAGTTTCGGAAGTTGCAGCCCTAATTGAAAAAAGCGATCTCTTTATTACTAACGATACCGGTGTGATGCATGTAGCCGGAGCAACTACTATTCCGCAAATTTCTATTTTTGGTCCCACTAATCCTTTTAACTGGGCTCCTCTCGGACCTAATAAGCATTTTATCCGTAAATCCGATTTGATTGACGATATTAAGGTCGAAGATGTTTTACCGTTGTGTATGCGGGTTTTAGAAAATAATTTGGATAAATAAGTTATGAACTTAGCAGCAATTGATATTGGTACAAACTCTTTTCATCTGATAGTTGTAAAAGTAAAAGAGAAAGGGAACTTTGAAATAATTGATCGTGAAAAAGAAGTTATCAGACTTGGAGAAGGTAACATAGGCGATATAAAGTTCATTACTCCCGCTGCAACCCAGCGCGCAATTACTACTTTACTGCGTTTCAAAACAATTGCCGATTCCCACGAAGCTAAAATAAGGGCTGTTGCAACAAGCGCCGTGAGAGAATCGCTTAATAAGAATGAGTTTATAAAAAAAGTTTATGATCAGACAAATATTGAAATTGAAGTTATTAGCGGACACGAAGAAGCGCGGCTAATTTATCTTGGAGTGTTAAAAGCCGTTCCGGTATTTGATCAAAAAGCTTTATGTATTGATATTGGCGGAGGGAGTACGGAATTCGCTATTGGGAAAGAAGGCAAATTAAAATATTCAACCAGCTTAAAACTTGGCGCTGTTCGGTTAACGCGGAAATTCTTTCCGGATTATGTTGTAACAAATAAAAGAATTGATGAATGCAGGGCTTGGGTAGAAGGCATCCTTTATAAAGTTATAAAAGAAATTGAAGATATAAAATTTGATACTTGTATAGGTTCTTCAGGAACTATAATGGCAAGCGGTTTAATTATTTATTCAAAAAGTAATAAGCTGGATTCGCAACTTAAAATATTAAATAATTTTACTTTTACCGGGAAAGATTTATCCGCAGTTTCAATGGAAATATTAAGCGCTAAAAAAGAAGAAGATAGAAAAAAGATTGGCGGATTGGATCCGAAAAGAGCGGATATAATACCGGCAGGAATAATCATTTTTAAAACGATCATAGACATGCTGAAAATTAACAAAGTAACTATTTCAGGCTATGCACTTCGTGAAGGGATAATAATTGATACATTACAAAAAGAAAAGCACTCCACTTTGCAGCCTAAGTTAAGTGATATCAGACTGGAAAGTATTAAACATTTAGCTCTGTCTTGTAATTACGACCGCAGGCATTGTTTTCATGTATCAGGCTTAGCACTTCAAATATATGATCAGGTAATTGACCGGTTGAACTTGAAAACCGAATGCAGGGAATATCTGGAAGCAGCTACAATTCTCCACGATATCGGGTATCATATTGCACACTCTCAGCATCATAAGCACAGTCAATATATTATTTCGAATAGCGAAATATTGGGATTTAACGAAAATGAAATAAGAATTATTGCAAATATTGCAAGGTATCATAGAAAAAGTCACCCGAAAGAACGGCATAAGGAATTTACTGTGCTTAATAAACAAAATAAGAATATTGTTCTTAAATTAGCAGGAATTTTGAGAGTAGCGGATTCAATGGACAGAACACACAAAGCGAAAATTGATTCTGTTAGAATAGAGAAACAGGAAAGAAAAATGTTATTTATTGTTCATACTAAAAATAGTGTATCTATTGATTTGGAAATTTGGAGTTTTGAAAGCAGGAAAAAACTTTTTGAAGATATTTTTAATGTTGAAGCAACTATGATAAAAGAAGATTAATTGATCCTGTAAAATATCTTTTTATTGAGCCGCAATCTATCCAAAATAAATAATTTCAGAAACAATTCGTATTTAAACACTTAATTACCGGCTTAGTTTATAGTTATTTGTAAGACCGGGTTCAATAATCATTAAACTGCTCTGTGGTTAAAATAAAAAGCGTTCCTGTCCGGCGAAGTATTGTTTTACATAGACGCAAGCTGTTCATTGTTAAAGATCTTAGTATTATTTTTTATTTACTGAAACTCATAAGATTTTTAAATAGTATTTTAATCCTCAATTTTCTTACAATAATATTTTGGAGAGTACAGAAATAACTCAATTTATATTTGTAGTTAATTAATATTCCTTTGATTTTATTTTAGCCTGTAAGTATATTTGAAAATTGATTTTTAAAATTGAGATGAATTGTGAAACCAACAGTATATATTAAAGACTTATCAAAATTTGTTAACGAAGAAGTAACCTTAAAAGGCTGGCTTTATAACAAGCGATCAAGCGGGAAAGTTAAATTTTTAATTATGAGAGACGGTTCAGGATATTCCCAATGTATTGTATTTAAGGGGAATGTTTCGGAAGAAATTTTTAACCTTGCAGATACAATAGCTCAAGAATCTTCTTTTGAAATTACCGGGCTTGTTAAAAAAGAACCTAGATCTGTCGGTGGTTACGAAATAGATGTTCATAATCTAAAGATAATTTCGCTTGCTCATGAGTATCCGATTACACCGAAAGAACATGGTATTGAATTTCTAATTGATCACAGGCATTTATGGGTGCGCTCGAAAAAACAAACGGCAATTCTTAAAATTCGTCATAGAATAGTAAAAGCAATTAGAGATTTTTTCGACGAACGGGATTTCGTTTTGTTTGATCCCCCTATTATTACTCCTAATGCCAGCGAGGGAACGTCTACTTTATTTGAGATGGACTATTTTGATTTAGGAAAAGCTTACCTTACTCAATCCGGTCAATTGTATGCGGAAGCCGGCGCTTTGGCTTTCGGTAAAGTTTATACGTTCGGACCGACATTCAGAGCCGAAAAATCCAAGACGCGCAGGCATTTAACCGAATTTTGGATGGTAGAACCGGAAATGGCGTTTTACGATTTAAATGATGATATGGATTTAGCGGAAGAATTTTTGGAATATATAGTTCAATCTGTGTTAAAAGACAGGGAAGAAGAATTAAAAATATTAGAGCGGGATCTTACTCATCTTCAAAAAGTTAAAAGACCTTTCCCGCGTATTTCTTACGATGACGCTGTTGAAATTTTACATAAGAAAGGTATTGAATTTAAGTGGGGAGACGATTTCGGCGCAGCTGATGAAACCGCTATTTCAGAAGAATTTGAAAAACCTATTATGGTACATAGGTATCCTGCGGACGTAAAAGCATTCTATATGAAAAGGGATACGGAAAATCCAAAATTAGCTTTAGCTGTTGATGTGCTTGCTCCGGAAGGTTATGGTGAAATTATTGGCGGTAGTCAAAGAGAAGATAATCTTGATACATTGTTGCAGAGGATTAAAGAACACGATTTACCCGAAGAATTTTTTAGCTGGTACCTCGATCTTAGAAAATACGGATCAGTTCCTCATTCTGGTTTTGGTCTTGGTTTAGAAAGAACAGTTGCATGGATTTGCGGATTAGAACATATTCGTGAAACAATTCCGTTTCCGAGTATGATATATAGAAATACACCTTAACTTACTAAAACAAAAACTATACTATTGTTAAAATCATGGTAAAGAAAATTCCGTTTCTT
>BDSW01000274.1 GCA_002898175.1 bacterium BMS3Abin04 | reverse complement strand
TGCTGTTTTGCGGGTATGTGCAGAATATTTGCGCCGAGGGCTTCAATAACTTTTCGGAATTCAATTAACTTATCATTCCCGCTCAAATTTTCCGTTACAATATAGACGGAATTTTCAAAAAGCAGCGGGTCGGAGTTTTCAAAACCTCCTTTTTCTTTTCCTGTCATCGGATGGCTGCCGATATATATTCCTTTACCGGAATTGAGCATGTTCCATTTTTCGAAGAAGATATTTTTTACGCTGCATACGTCGGTAAGAATATTATTTTCTTTTAAAACCGGGACAAGCTTTTCAAAAACATCAAGTGATAAATCAACAGGAAGGCATAGGAAAATGATATCCGAATTAACGGCGTCTTCGATTGTTGTTAATTCCTGATCAATTACTTTTTCGTTAAGCGCTGAGGAAGTAATCTCATTTAAATCATACGCCGAAATGAAGAATTCCGACTGCGAATTTTTCAATGCTTTTGCAATCGATCCGCCGATTAATCCTAATCCGATTATTGCAATTTTCTGCATGTTCAATTCACTTTCCGTATTATTTTAAGTTTTGAGAAAATAGGAATATATAAATTTTAAAACTATCTAAAACAAAACGTATATTTTAACTCCTAACTATATTTCCCTTCCGATCGCATTGGCAATCAGTTTTAACTCTTGAATTAAGCTCAGATAAGTATCCGGTAATAAGGCCTGCGGTCCGTCGGAAAAAGCATTTTCGGGATCGTTATGAATTTCAATCATCAGACCGTCTGCGCCCGCAGCTACAGCCGCACGAGCCATAGGCGGTACTTGATCCCGCAATCCCGTCGCGTGAGACGGATCGGCTATAACAGGTAAATGGCTTTTTTTATGGACAATAGGAATTGCCGAGAGATCGAAAGTATTCCTTGTGTATTTTTCGAATGTTCTAATTCCTCTTTCGCAGAGCATTACGTTTTTATTTCCGCCGGCAAGAATGTATTCGGCGGACATCAACCATTCTTCTATTAAAGCTGAAAGACCGCGTTTCAGCATAACAGGTTTATCGGTTTTTCCAAGTTCTTTCAGCAGCGAGAAATTCTGCATGTTTCTGGCACCGACCTGATAAATATCCGTGTATTTGTGAATTAAATCGATATGATCAATCTGCATCACTTCGGTTATTACAAGCAGATTATATTCATCGGCTGCAGCGCGTATAAGTTTTAATCCTTCTTCGCCCATTCCTTGAAACGAATAAGGTGAGGAGCGCGGTTTGAAGGCACCGCCGCGTAATATTTTTGCTCCCGATTTTGCAACGACTTCGGCAAGTGTAAAAATCTGCTTCTCGCTTTCAATGGAACATGGTCCGACCATCAAAACTAATTGGTCGTTTCCAATTTCTACATCTTTAATATTTATCTTTGTTCCGTCTTCATTAAAACTTCTGTTGGCAAGTTTATAAGGTGCTGTAATTCTATAAACATCTGCAACACCGTCCAATATTTTTATTTTACGAATATCAAAATTAGGTTTAACTCCTATTGCGCCGAGGATTGTTCTTTCAACGCCGACCGATTTATGAATTTGAAATCCATAATCTTCCAAATACTTAATAACGTCATCTATTTGTTTATCGCTTGCTTTATTATTTAGAATTACAATCACTTTACTTCTCCGTAATTATTCATGAAATTTTTTCTCACCGGCTTCTATTGCTAAATTAATAAAATCTTCTCTTGTTGGAACAGCACAAGTATAATTAGCACTATATGCACAATAAGGATTAAAAGCTAAATTAAAATCAATTGTGTATATGTGATTCGTGTCACTATTTAATTCAAATTCAAGATATCTTCCAACTCCGTAGGTCTCGTTATTTGTTGTTTTGTCCGTAAACCAAATGCTGTAGTATACGGCTCCGTTTTTCGCCAAATTTTTATAAACGTTCAATTTATTGTTTTTATTAAATGTAAGATAGCCGAAACGTACGGCTTTTCTTGCTTCACCTTTAGTCCCGTAAACGGTAATTGTATCTTGCTTAGTGAACTCCGTAAGTTTGCTTTGAAAAACCCAATCCGGATCAACATCATAATAGTTAAGCGCATGGAAATTGGCTTTTGGGTCTTGATTAAAAGGGGAGTTCGGATCGTTCATAAATTCCAGATTTTTCGTTTCCCTGGATGTTTTAACTTGTCTGATATATTTCTCCTGCTCTGGTGTGTATTTTTTACCGCATGAGGTAAAAAGAAGCTGCGATATTAAAATTAATATAGCCGGTAATAGAATTTTTTTCATTGGATAAAATTCCTTTATTTATCGTCTTTAATTTTTTTCTTTAATTCATGTAATCTGTTCAGGGCTTCGACGGGCGTTAAATTGTTTATTTCCAAATCGGATATTTCTTTTCTAATTTCATCATCTTTAAACTCAAATAAATTTATTTGAATATCATTTTCCTTTTTCATTTTAGCCAGTTTTGCCTTTTTCATTTCAACGGGAGTAAGTTCTTTCCCCTCGAGGTTTTCCAAAATTTCTTTTGCCCTGTTTGTAACAACCATTGGAAGCCCGGCCATTTGTCCAACTTGTATTCCGTAACTATGATCAGCGCCGCCGGAAGAAACCTTATGCAAAAATATAACTTTATCACCGTATTCCCGAACTTCAACTTTGAAATTTTTTATCCTCGGGAAAATAGTAGACATTTCGTTAAGCTCGTGATAATGGGTTGCAAAGAGAGTTTTAGCAGCTACTTCAGGGTTCTCATGCAAATATTCCGTAATTGCCCATGCAATTGAGATCCCGTCGAAGGTGCTTGTTCCGCGACCAATTTCATCTAAAAGGATTAAACTTTTGCGGGTAGCATTATTTAGAATATTTGCCGCTTCCTGCATTTCAACAAGGAAAGTACTTTCACCGGCAGAGATATTATCGCTGGCGCCGACGCGCGTGAAAATTTTATCGACAATTCCTATTTGCGCTTCTTTAGCGGGAACGAATGAGCCGATTTGTGCAAGTAGAACAATTAAACCTATCTGTCTTAGGTAAACGGATTTACCCGCCATGTTTGGTCCCGTAAGAATAACTATCTGTGTTTCATCTTTGTCTAAAGCACAATTATTGGGAGTAAATTTTTCTCCCGGATTTAATATTCTTTCAACAACCGGATGCCTTCCTTCGGTAATGTAAATTTTATTGGAATTATCTACAACCGGTTTAGCGTAATTGTATTGTTCGGCGCATTCGGCAAATGAATTATAACAGTCAAGCATCGCAATTAACTTGGCATTCTCCTGAATTATTTCGGCTTTCCCGGCAACTTTTTTTCTAATTTCATTAAATAATTGGTATTCAAGATCGTATATTTTTTCTTCTGCGTTCAGAATTTTATCTTCATATTCTTTGAGCTCCGGAGTAATAAACCGTTCACTGTTAACCAGCGTCTGCTTCCTAATATAATTTTCAGGTATTTTATTTTTATGTGCGTTACTTATTTCGATATAATAACCGAAGACCTTATTATAACTTACTTTTAATGACGGAATATTTGAGCGTTCCCTTTCCGTTCTTTGTAAATCGGCGATCCAATTTTTAGCATTTTTAGATAAATCCCTTATCTCGTCAAGTTCATCGCTAAAGCCGCTTCGTATAACTCCGCCGTCGTTTAAACTTAACGGAGGGTCGTCTGTAATTGCAATTTCTATCAGTTCAACAATTTCGTCCAGATCCCCGAGTCTGTTATTGATTTTATTAATTATATCCGAGCTAAGCTGATCCAATAACTGCTTTAGCAGGGGAATTTTCTTAAGTGATGATTTCAGATAATTCAATTCACGCGGGTTGGCTCTTCCTGTACATACTTTGGAAATTATTCTTTCCAAATCTCCAATTTCTTTAAGTTCGTTCTGTAAATTGTTACGTACAACCTTATTCTTATAAAGCTCTTCAACGCCTTGCTGCCTTTGTAGGATCGGTTCAAGTTTTATCAATGGAGCGGAAACCCAACGCTTAAGTAATCTGCTGCCCATTGGTGTGTTTGTTTTATCGAGTATGGAAATGAGAGTCCCTTCTCTTGTCCCTTCTTGAATGGTGAAAGTAATTTCCAAATTTCTTTTCGTTGCCGGATCGAGAAGCATAAAATCCGAAGGATTATACTTTGATAATTTTATAATATGAGAGAGATTAGCCTTCTGCGTGTCTTTGAGATAATTTAATATTGCTCCGGCTGCTATAATTCCTTGCTCAAGATTTTCTATCCCGAATCCTTTTAGAGTTTTCGTGTTGAAGTGGGTTAGGAGCAAATCCGTTGCATATTCCTGATTAAAAACCCATTCGTCAATTTTTGTTATTCTTATTGCAGAACTGAATTTGCCGATTATAGGTTCAAGAGAATGTTTCTGGTTTTTGGGGATTAAAATTTCCGACGGAGTAATTAATCCAAGCTGATTTTGTATATCGTTAACAGGAATTTGATAGCAGAAAAATTCTCCGGTTGAAACATCGGTAAAAGAAATTCCGGCTATTTCCTTGTTAATATAAATTGATGCAAGATAATTATTTTTTGTGTGATCCAGAAGCTTGTCGGAAAAAGCAACACCCGGAGTTACTACCTCAACAACATCTCTTTTTACTATCCCTTTGGCAAATTTAGGGTTTTCAACCTGTTCACAAACAGCCACTCTATAACCGGCTTTTACCAGCTTAGGTAAATATGTGTCAATTGCATGATGCGGGAAACCGGCTAGCGGTACGTTTCCGGCTTTACCGTTCGATCGCTTGGTTAATGTTATTCCCAAAACCTTGGAGGCTGTTTTTGCATCTTCTTGAAATGTTTCAAAGAAATCCCCAACCCTGAACAAGACTATTGTATCCGGGTAATCTTTTTTTACTTTATTATATTGAACCATTAATGGCGTAACACTCATATCTATATTTTTTTCTTGCGACTATTATTAATTAATTATTTCAGTTAGCTAAAAGTAGCAAATAAAATAGGAAGTAAAAATATAGGTTAATGAAAAAATAATATCAATTTTTACAGCAGAAAGAAATATTTTAAAGTGACTAAAGTTTGGAGGGTAACGATAAGGTCAAATGTCAAACGTCAAGATGATTTTTTTTCGTAGTTCGGATTAGTAATCTAAGCAATAAAGCTTGATCTAAAAACAGTGATTTACGAATTATGATTTAGAAGTTGTAACCACGCCTGAATAGCGTTGATGTTTTCAGTTTTAAAAATATAAAATAAAAATGCTGATTCTCTTTTAGTCGTAATTGCTTCTTTAGCAGAAAAACTTATAAACTTAAAACGAGTGAGAATCAGCATTTGTTTTATAAAATAACACTTTACATAATTTGATCTTATTTAATTTTATGATCGCCTCTGATAATATCAATATCAAGATTCCAAGGTTTTTTGAAATTACTTCTTACTGTGTGTTTTTCCGTTAAAACTTTTGAATTATAATATCCCATTTCCTCTTTAGGAAACAGATGTTTTACCAGATCGAAATCAGGATGTTCTTGAGCATCAATATAAATTGCAACATCAACTGCTTCTTGTAAAGTTAAAGACGGATCATCCTTCGGCATGTCGGCTTTTATCCAAGATGCCATTTTATTCGGCTTACTTAAACCCGCACCGGTATTATAAGAATCAGGTCCCCAAACCGGAGGTCCGTCTTCAGTGCCGAGTCCGTTTTCGCCGTGACAGTCGCTGCATTGATCCATATAAATATTTTTTCCGCTCAGATAGTTTTTATGCGTAGCTTTTTTCACTAAAGGATTAGTTTTTTTATTAGGCCAAACTTTGGTAAAATAAGGATTAACGGGTTTCTTAGAATTTAATGTAATCGGTAATCCTTCCGAAAGCCAAGTAATATATGCTGCCATTGCGACTGATGCTTCCGTATCTATTATCGGTCTTTTCCCGTTCATGCTTCTCATAAAGCAGTTATTAATTCTATCCTGCAAAGTCTGGACGGATTTTTCCCTTTTTGAATAAGCCGGAAATGCTCTTGCCGTTCCGATAAAAGAACCGAGCGACTTGGTTTTCCCTCCGTCAAAGTGGCAGCTGTTGCACTGTAATTTATTTCCCACCAAATCTTTTGTAAGAGGATGAGTATCAGTATGCATTAT
>BDSW01000273.1 GCA_002898175.1 bacterium BMS3Abin04 | reverse complement strand
CGTAGGAAGTAGGGGGCAAAAAGCTATGATAATGATTCTGAAAAGATAAAACAACAAAAATAGGAGGTTAAGCTCGTAAAATAATTTAACCCCGGCGCTGGCGGCACCGGGGAAAACGCAAACAAAATAATATGATATTAACATTCCTTATAGCTTGGCTAGCTAAAAAGGGCATTTTGTTTACAGAATAAATATACAAATTCCCCGCCGCAAATTAAACAATAATTTGGAGGTAATCATGAAACCACTAAAAGTCACTCAAATAATATCTTTTATAATTCTGTATTTATACATATCAATTTCAGCCCAAGAAACCCACACCTATGGGCCGGTAAAAGAAAATAAATTTACTACTTGGATAAAAGAAGTATCTTCACAACCGAGAGGTTGGGCAGAAGACCATAAATGCGGGGCTTGGAGTTCGGCCGAAGTAAGAAATATTAATTATTGGACATGGACTTATAATGACATTCCTACTGAAGCAACAGTAACAGAAGTAACAATTAAATTTAGAGCGGAAAAAGATTCGCCGTACCAAGATTTTCATGTATCGTTTCATAATATACAATATCCTTATGGTTCTAATGTTAATTTTTATAATGAATGTAAAAATTCAAATAAAATTTACGAAGCTAATATTCCGGATGATGACGGTTTTGTATTATTTGATAAAACCTTTACACAAAATGATGGAAGTGGCGTTGTTGCAGCGTTAAATAGTGCAGTTAAGTCCGGTAATTATTTTTTTACACTTGGGATAAAAGCATTGGGTGATATGTTATCTCCTGCTTGGGAATTTAGGGATTATAATGGAAACGGTTATGCTTCAAATCCGGCTATAGATCTTACAATTAAGTATGAAACTGATTTTCAAAATTATACTTTTATTAACAGGATTGAAACAAATGAAAACTATGGATACTTGAAATTAAATGAAAACATATCAATAACTTCAGATACAACGATGGGATTATCTCTTAATAGTTCAAACAAAGTAAGAACTGATGAATTACCCTTTATTGTGAACTGGGATAGCAGTGGAAAAACAGAAAAGCATAAAGATTGGTTGATAGGTTCAGAGTCACCCTCAGATTCATTGAAATATAGTTTTATTGCGAATGTTAATCTTAATCCAAACATCTTAAAAGCAGAATTTAAGGAAACAAAGAATGCAATTATTAAAAATGAATTGGAAGGAGGAGATGGTGGGCAAATAAAATTAAAAGATCCTTGGTTCTATTATAAAGATAATAATATATGGTATCAAACGGATATCTATAGAAATTATTCATCCCCTTTTTACATTACTAATAATTCAAGTTCGTCATATGGAGGCGTTTTCCTTGGACAAGGATATAACCCAGTAAATCATGTTTGGACAGCTCCCTACTACTCCGTAAAAACCGCTTCACCTCAAACAATAAATATAAACGGAAGAAACCACACATTCTATTTTCAAAATTGGGAAGCTTCTCCAAGCGGAAGTGCAACATTTCAAAATGCAAACGGCTTGGAAACACCGGTTGTATTTAATAACGAAAACGCAACAGTGAAAGCCGTAATGAAAGGCACGCAGCTCTCCAGCAACATAAACGCATATAAAAACAACAGCCAGCGTAAAATCGTTAGAATAGCAAACGGTGATTTGTACATGGTTTATGAAAGCCTCGGTAAAGTGTGGCTTGAAAAAAGTACTAATAACGGTTCCACATGGACTTTATCAAACGGAGGGCAGCCGTTAAGCGGAAGTAATGAAGCCAAGAACCCGGCAATAGATCAAAGAAGCGGAACGTATGAAATTGTTGTAGTTTACCAAGAAAAAGACGGCAGCCATTACAATATTGTTCTTAAGTTTATAGACGGATACAATAATAGCACTGCAATAGTTAAAGATGAGCAGGGCGATTCTTATTCAACGGATGCAGACCCTGTTGTTGCATGGTATCCGAACGGGCAAGTTGTGGTAGTATGGAAAAAGATTTCGCCTAATCCTTTTTATGGGAGTTCCGGATTATACTATTGGTACGGTTTTGCAAACGGAAACGGAATTACACATTATAGCGACGGTATTGTTCCGAATACTAATGATAAATCAAATAATCCTTCCGTTGCAAGTATTAAAAAATACGATAATCTTAAATTTCACCTTGCATGGGAACAAGGTCCTTCTTACGAACAAATTAAATACTACAAAGTTACACCCGGCTCAAATAATTCAATTTCATTTTCAGATTATTATACCGTTTCATCACCTACAGGTTACGGAATATGCAAAGAACCGGATATTGTAGTAAAGAACGATAACAACCCGATGGTTGTTTATAAACTATACAGTTCATCATCCGGTCCTGCAAATTATGTTGTAAGAAGAGAAAAATACAGCAACGGCTGGTCAACATCGGTCGAAATGATAAGTATATCAAACCGTTATTTAACATCAGCATCTCTCGGTTATGCCGATAACGGTACTTATGTTACATTTTTTACGGACGACTTGAGCAGGGTTTGGTATAAAAGAAGTTACTGGAGTTCCGGTCCGTTCCAAGTAAGCGGATTAACGGCACAAGCCATACAAACAAGTAACTGGGATGATATGGGAAATATGAAAGCAATGTCTTTTAACCACGGCAGTTCTCCTTACGAATTTAAGATAACGCCGGCTGCTGCTCCCCAGAAAGCTGAGAATACAATTACAAGCACTCAGCAGATAGAAGGAATTGTTAACAGTAAAGATGTTTATTTCGATTACAACTTCGGCAATATACTTCTCGACGGTCAGCCTGTAGATTTTATTAAACTTGATACTGATAAAAAGGGAAGTAAGGA